>JAHDFG010000040.1 GCA_020628265.1 Pseudooctadecabacter sp.
CATTTTGCAACTGCGGCGTCAATTCAGACAGTATACCTTTGTGCACATTGTCCAGTGCCTTGGCTGATTTTTCGTCCGGCACAATAGGGCGTGATGTCAGAACAAAGTGCGCTTTATCAATGAGTTCTGGGAAGGTCTTCGCGCGTTCTTTCAGGCTTTCCATCGCCTGTGACAGACCGTCACGTTGGTGTGACGTCAGGGGGGCTGCGCCGGTCGCCGCAAGAAAGGCCTCGAGCTCATGCAGCAGCGCAGCATCGTCAGCGGCTGCGATGTGCTGTCCGCACAGGTTTTCCAGCTTCTTGGTGTCAAACCGCGCAGGCGATTTGCCGATCCCGTCCAGATCGAACCACTCACGGGCTTGATCGTCCGTGAAGAATTCATCATCCCCATGAGACCAGCCCAAACGGGTCAGGTAGTTGCGCATACCGGCTGCCGGGTAGCCCATGGCCTGATATTCGGCTGCTCCTGTCGCGCCGTGGCGTTTCGACAGCTTCTTGCCATCGGGTCCAAAGATCAGTGGGATGTGTGCAAGCACCGGTTTGTCCCAGCCCATGGCGTCGTAAATCAGGTTCTGGCGGAAGGCATTGGCCAGATGGTCATCGCCGCGGATGACGTGGGTCACGCCCATGTCGTGGTCATCCACAACCACGGCCAGCATGTAGACCGGCGTCCCGTCGGACCGCAGCATCACCATGTCATCCAACTGATCGTTCTGATAGGTGACGTCCCCCTGAACCGCATCCGACAGGGTCGTGGACCCTTCGCGCGGGGCTTTCACGCGGACGACATACGGCGCGTCGGGGTGATCGGCCTCGGCCACATTGCGCCAAGGCGAACGGAACAGGGTCGAAGTCTTGTTGGCACGGGCCTCCTCGCGGAAGGCCTCAATTTCATCCTGAGTGGAAAAACACTTATATGCTGTGCCATCGGCCAGCATCTGGTGCGCCACTTCAACGTGACGGTCTGCGCGCGCAGCCTGAGAGATCGGGTCCCCATCCCAGTCCAGCCCCAGCCAAGACAACCCGTCAAGGATCGCCTGACGGTTCTCGTCCGTGGAGCGCGCCTTGTCCGTATCCTCGATCCGCAGCAGGAATTTGCCGCCGCGACCGCGGGCAAAAAGCCAGTTGAACAGGGCAGTCCGTGCGCCGCCGATGTGCAGAGCACCGGTCGGAGAAGGGGCAAAACGTGTCACGACAGGGCGGTCAGTCATCGCGGCGGCATCCTTAATGCGGGGTTAATCTTAACCATTTGCTAACCGCCCCAGACGTAGTCTGCGCGGTGTTTGATGCGGGATACTAAGGGCAGGGGCGGAGGACAAGGGCACATGCTTGCGCGGCTGATGGATCAGCTTGAAAGGCAAAGGGACGGGCTGTTCCATTGGGCGCCAGTGTTCCTTGCCGTGGGCGTCGGTTGCTACTTCGGCTTCGGGGCGGAGCCTGGGGTTATGGCGCTTGGCTGGACCAGCCTCATGGTTTTGGCGCTGGTGGCCGCGCGGGGCTGGATGCCGGACTGGCTCGGATATGCGGCTGTTTTCGCGGCACTTGTCGGAGCGGGGGTGATTTTGGCCGCGCTGCGCACCCATGCGGTGGCGGAACCGGTGTTGTCCTTTCGGTACTACGGCCCCATCGAAGGGCGCATCGTCATGATCGACCGCTCACAATCTGATGCGGTCCGGCTGACACTGGACCGCGTGGTGCTGTCGCGGATGTCGTCCGACCGGACGCCAGACCGTGTGCGGGTCTCGCTCCATGGAACCCAAGACGCCATCACGCCCGAGCCGGGGCAGGTGGTGTTGATGACCGGCCATCTGTCGCCGCCCTCGGGTCCGGTGGAGCCTGGGGGCTTCGATTTTCAGCGCATGGCATGGTTTCAGGGGCTTGGTGCTGTGGGGTATACGCGCAATCCCGTGGTCCTCGGCCTGCCTGCCGACCAAGGGGCTGCTGGCTTGTGGCTTTACCGATTGCGGGTGGCCATCAGCCGTTCGGTGCAAGAGAAAATGGGGCCCGACACGGGACCAATGGCTGCAGCCATTCTGACGGGCGACAGATCAGGGATGGATCAGGACAGCCTGGCGGCGCTCAGGGCGTCCAATCTTGCCCATTTGCTGGCCATTTCCGGTATGCACATGGGCATTCTGGCCGCGTTCATCTTTGGTTTTGTGCGCTATGGCCTCTCCCTTTGGCCAAGGATTGCTTTGCGGGTGCCGGTCAAGAAGGTTGCGGCAATTGTGGCCCTAGTGGCGGCCAGCAGCTATCTGGCCCTGTCGGGCGGCAATGTGGCCACGCAACGGGCCTTTGTAATGGTGGCTGTGATGCTGGTGGCTGTGCTGTTTGACAGGCGGGCCCTGACCCTACGGGCTGTCGCGATTGCCGCGCTGATCGTGCTTATCCTGCGACCCGAAGCACTGTACGGACCCGGGTTCCAGATGTCATTTGCAGCGACGACTGCTCTGGTCGCTGTCTTCTCGGCTCTGCGCGAAGTGGACCTGCCGCGCATGCCGGCTTTTGCCAAAGGGGCGCTGTCGGTCTTTGTCTCGTCCTTGGTTGCAGGATTGGCCACAGCCCCCATTGCGGCGTTTCACTTCAACCAGATTGCCCAGTTCGGTCTGATTGCGAACCTGCTGTCGGTGCCTTTGATGGGAACTTTGGTCATGCCCGCCGCTGTGCTGGCGGCTGTCCTTGCCCCATTCGGCTTGGAAGGTGTGGGGCTTTGGGTCATGGACCTTGGACTTGCCTGGATACTGGGGGTGGCGGACTTTATCGCCGCACAGGACAACGCCCTGCGCCATGTGATGACACCTGATGTTTCGGTTCTGATCCTGATCGCCTTCGGCGGGCTGTTTGTCGTGCTCTGGCGGGGGCACGGGCGATGGGCGGGGCTTATGCCTTTGGCCTTGGGGTTCGCCCTATGGCAGGTTGCTGATCGGCCCGCGCTGCTGGTGGCGGACAGCGGGTCGCTCATCGGAGTTTTGGGACCCGATGGGCGGGACCTGTCGAAAGAACGGGGTGAGAGTTTTGCAGCGGACAGTTGGCTGGAGAACGACGGCGCGCCGGTCGATCAATCCGTGGCCTATGCGCGCAACGCTTTGACGGAGGAAGGCCGCACCGTTCGGGCGCAGATCGCGGGGCTGGATATCTTGAACGTGCGCGGGGCCACGGCGCTGGCGGACATCACCGGCTGCGGCGGGGCCGATATTCTGATCACCAATCAGAACGCCGCGCCGCGTGCAGGGTGCACCGTCTACGACATGCGCCGCCTGCGCGAGACGGGAGCCTTGGCAGGCTGGGTGAGAGATGGAGAATTGGTGGTCATCAGTGCACGGGATCACACGGGCGATCGGCTGTGGAACACTGCAGATCTGCGGCGGGGCGAAGGGCCGGTTGCCCCCGTTTTGAGACGTGTTTTCGCCCGCGCCGGAGAATAGTGCGCGTCAGTAAGACCGGATCAGCCCGACAAGACGCCCCTGAACTTTTACCTGATCATCCCGGAACAGACGGGTTTCATAGGCGGGGTTCGCCGCTTCAAGCGCAATGGCGTTGCCGTTGCGGCGGTAGCGTTTCAGCGTGGCCTCGGCATCCTCAACCAGCGCCACAACGATATCGCCATTATCGGCAGTAGACGTTTCGCGGATGATGACCACGTCGCCATCATTGATACCCGCATCGATCATGGAATCGCCTTTGACTTCAAGGGCGTAGTGATCGCCTTTGCCAACCATCGCTGAGGGCACGGCCACGTTATGGCTAACCTCTTGGATAGCGGCAATCGGCACACCGGCTGCGATCCGGCCCATCACAGGCAGTTCAATCGCGCCCCCGCTTTCAAGGGGTTGTGCGGCTGCGGGTCGGCTGTCTGGCCGGTCGCCATCAATCACCTGAGGTTTGAAACCGGACGGGGCGGGGGCACCGCCAAGCTTTGCCTCCAAAGCCTCAGGCAGTTTCACGATCTCTAGCGCCCGCGCACGGTGGGCCAATCGCCGGATAAAGCCCCGCTCCTCAAGTGCAGTAATCAGGCGGTGGATGCCGGATTTCGACCGCAGATCAAGGGCTTCCTTCATCTCGTCAAAGCTGGGCGGCACGCCATCGCGCTGCACCCGCTTGTGAATGAATTCCAACAGATCAAGTTGCTTCTTGGTGAGCATTCGCCCTCTCCCTCAACAGCCGTGTTAACGAATGTTCTACGAGTGTTCTCGTTTTGTGTCAACATGTTCTGCGTTTGGACCGCTTACAGCGGCAGGATCGTCACGGCGTCTCCGGCTGCTTTGGGGGCATCGTCAATTGGGCGGAGGAGAAGACAGTTGGCGTCGGACAACACCGTCAACATGGAGCTGTCTTGCTTGTCAAAGGCCTTGACGGTTCTACTGTCAGCGCCTTCCTCGAACCGCGCGCGCATGTAGTGGGCGCGGGGGCCTCCTTTGGACAAGGCGGCCTTCAGTCGTGCTGTGACGGCGCGGGGCAGCACGTCCGTCAGCCCGAGGGCACGGCGGACCATGGGCAGCAGGAACAAATGCCCACAGACCACCGCCGAGACGGGGTTGCCCGGAAGGCCCAAAAACGCCACGTCGCCTTTGGCGCCCGCCATCAGCGGCTTGCCCGGCCGCATGGCGATCTTGTGAAAACTGCGGGTCACGCCGAAGCGGTCAAGGGCTGGGGCGACAAGGTCATGGTCGCCTACGGAGGCCCCACCGATAGTGACAACGATATCCGCGCCCCAGTCTTCGGCCTGCGACAGCACCTCGTCCAAAGCCTCTGGCGTGTCGGGAGCGATGGGCAGGATGTTGGGGATGGCCCCCGCACCGGTCAACATGGCGTGGAGCGCGAAGACGTTTGAAGCAATGATCTGGTCAGGGCTCGGGTCGCCCCCGGGCATCAGCAATTCATCACCCGTGGAGATCAACGCGACTTTGGGCGCGCGGCTGACGGCAACCTCTGGCGTGTTCATGGCAGCCAGCAGCGCCACGTCGGGTGCGGTCAGGCGGCGGGGAGCTTGCAGGGTGAAATCTGTTGTAAAGTCAGCGCCTTGAGGCCGTATGTTCAGGTTGTCTGAAATCGGCTCGCTGAGCGTGATACGCGGTCCGTCTGCCGTGGTATTCTCCTGAATGACAACCCGCTGGGCCCCTTCGGGCACAGGCGCACCGGTGAAAATCCGCACGGTTTGTCCGGGCTGCAGCGTGCCGTCCCACCCATGACCGGCGGCGGCTTCGCCAATCAGGTCCAACTGCCGCCCTTGCACGGCGTCGGCCTCTGCGATGGCGTAGCCGTCCATGGCCGAGGCCGAAAACGGTGGTTGATCCCGCCTTGCACGGACATCCTGCGCCAGCACGCGGGTCGCGGCCTGTGACAGTTCCACGGTTTCCACCCCCATCGGGGTCACCAGATCAAGGCAAAGTGCCTGCGCCTGATCGACGGTGATCATCCCTCAAACCGGCCGGATTTGCCGCCGTCTTTGAGGGTCACGCGGAGCCCGCCGATTTCCATGTCTTTTTGCACGGCCTTCAGCATGTCGTAGATCGTGAGGGCTGCGGTAGAGGCTGCGGTCAGGGCTTCCATTTCCACGCCAGTCTGGCCGCTGGTTTTGACCGTGGCGGTGATCTGGACGCCGGGCAGGGCGGGGTCTGGGGTCAGGTCAATGGCGACCTTGGTGATCGGCAGCGGGTGGCACAGCGGGATCAGGTCAGAGGTTTTCTTGGCCCCTTGGATGCCCGCGATGCGGGCGATACCCAGCACGTCGCCTTTTTTAGAGGTGCCTTGGGTGACGTGCGCGAGCGTAGCCTCGGACATCTTGACCCATGCGGCGGCGGTCGCAATTCGGTCGGTCACCGGTTTGTCCGACACATCGACCATATGCGCCTGACCGGCAGCATCGAAGTGGGTCAGGCCGTCCTTTGACATTACATGCCGCCCATTGTGAGCGGATTGGCGAGCAAGGTCCGCGTGGCGGCAGTTACATCTTCCTGCCGCATCAGGCTTTCGCCAATCAGGAAGGTGCGCGCGCCGTAGCGGGCCATGTCCGCCAGATCATCGGACGTGTTGAGCCCACTTTCGCAGACGATGATCCGGTCGGGGGGCACCAGTTTGGACAGTTTGCGGGTCGTATCGAGCGTGGTCTCGAACGTCTTGAGGTTGCGGTTGTTGATCCCCATGAGAGGAGATTTCAGCGCGCAAGCCCGTTCGAGTTCTTCTTCGTTGTGGACCTCAAGCAGGACATCCATGCCCCAATCGGTGGCGGCGGCCTCAAGCTCGGCGGCTTGGGTGTCTTCGACGGAGGCGAGGATGATGAGGATGGCATCGGCCCCCAGCGCGCGGGCCTCTGCGACCTGGTAGGGGTCGTACATGAAGTCTTTGCGCAAGGCGGGCAGGTCCACGGCGTCACGGGCCGCGGTGAGGTATTCATCTGCGCCTTGAAAGCTGGGCACGTCTGTCAAAACGCTGAGGCACGTGGCCCCGCCTGCGGCATAGGCTTCGGCCAAGGCGGGTGGGTTGAAGTCTTCGCGGATCAGACCCTTAGAAGGGCTGGCCTTCTTGATTTCGGCAATCAGCCCGTAACCTTCGCGGCTGGCTTCCATGAGACGTTCGGCAAAGCCGCGAGTGGGCGAGGCGGCGCGGGCGGCAGCCTCGACATCCGAGAGCGGGCGGTCTGCCTTGCAGGCGGCGATGTGGTCCAGCTTGTAGGCTTTGATCTTGTCGAGAATATCCATGGCGCTTTGGTAGCGGTGTGGATGGCGATTGGCAATTGCGCCCGGCTCGGGCGGAGGCCAAAATTCATTGAATTTTGGCGGTCACCATCAACTGGCGTTCGTCGTGTGGCCAGCTTGGTCAGGGGGGCGCCGCCCCCCGAGGTATTTGGACATCAAAGAAGCAGGGGGTACTGCGTCACCGACCTTGCGTGATACGGGCCAGTGTTTCGACGGCGTTCTTTGCCGCACCGGAGTCGATGCTTTCTGCGGCCATTGCTGCGCCCGCTTTCAGGCCTTCGACCTTCCCTGCCACCAAGAGTGCGGCCGCGGCGTTGAGCAAAACAGCGTCGCGGTAGGCAGAGGCTTCGCCGTCCAGCAGCGCGCGGAAGGCTTTGCCGTTGTCTTCGGGGCTGCCGCCGAGGATGGCTTCGAACGGATGAACGGGGAGACCTGCGTCTTCGGGGTGGATTTCGCGTTCTGTGATCATGTTGCCGGACATGGCGGCGACCCAAGAGACGCCGGTGATCGTCAACTCGTCCGTGCCGTCGGAACCGTGCACCAGCCATGCGGCCTCGGACCCGAGCGTTTGCAGGGTGGCGGCCATGGGGCGGATCAGATCGCGGGAGAACGCGCCGGTCAGCTGGCGTTTGACGCCTGCGGGGTTCGTGAGCGGCCCGAGGATGTTGAAGATTGTACGCGTGCCGAGTTCGCCACGTGTGGGCATCACATGTTTGATCGCCGGATGGTGCATCGGGGCCATCATGAAGCCGATGCCGGCCTCGGCGAGGCCGCGTTCAACCACATCGGCGCCGACCATCACATCAATGCCCATTTGTCCCAGCGCATCTGCCGCACCGGATTTGGAGCTGAGGTTGCGGTTGCCGTGTTTGGCCACCGGCACGCCTGCGCCCGCCACCACAAAGGCGGTGGCGGTGGAGATGTTCAGCGTGCCTTTGCCGTCGCCGCCGGTGCCAACAATGTCCATGGCCCCTGCGGGAGCTTTTACAGGTAGGCAATGGGCGCGCATCACGGCCGCTGCGGCCGCATATTCATCGACCGTTTCGCCACGGGTGCGCATGGCCATCAGCAAACCACCCATCTGGGACGGCGTGGCTTCCCCCTTGAACAGGATTTCGAACGCGGCCTCCGCCTGCTGGCGGGTCAGCGGGCCTTCGGCTGCGGCGTGGATCAGGGGTTTGAGAGCGTCACTCATGCGGCGGCCCCTTCTTTGGTGGGCAAGGTGGTTAGGAAGTTCTTCAGCATCGCATGGCCGTGCTCGGACCGGATACTTTCAGGATGGAATTGCACACCGTGGATGGGCAATTCGCGGTGCTGCAGGCCCATGATCGTGCCGTCTTCCAGTTCGGCGGTGATCTCAAGGCTATCGGGAAGGCTTTCGCGTTCGACGATCAGGGAGTGGTAGCGCGTAGCTTCAAGCGGGCTGGGCAGGCCTGTGAACACGGATTTGCCGGTATGGTGCATGGTGCCCATTTTGCCATGCACGATTTCGTGGCAACGGACGACGCGGCCACCGAAGGCCTCACCAATGGTTTGGTGGCCGAGGCAGACGCCCATAAGTGGCGTGCGGGTTTCAGCGGCGGCTTGCGTCAAGGCCAGGCAGATGCCGGCCTGAGCGGGGTCACAGGGGCCGGGGGACAGAACGATGCCGGCTGCCCCCATGCCCATGGCCTCTTGCACGTCGATCTTGTCGTTGCGGCGCACGACGACATCTGCGCCCAACTCACCAAAATAATGCACCAGATTATAGGTGAAACTGTCGTAGTTATCGATCAACAGGAGCATGGATGCGCCGCCTTTTGCCGGTTTCATTTAGGGGCTACCAAGGCGGGCAGGCCCGCTTGTATAGTGCGCCATACATGGGCCGGGGCACGGGGGTGCGTCAAGGCCTGCAATCCGCCGGATATCACCGATCAGAGGGGCCGGCAGAGAAAGAAGGCAATCGCGTATGCGTGGACAACTGGGTGGCATGTTAACCGGAGGGCTGGTTTCTGTACTGGCGCTGTCGGCGGCCTCAATCGTGAGCGAAACACCTGCGGGTCGCACGCCGCCCGCGCCGCCCCTTGTAGACGCACCCGAAGTTGACCCAGCGCCGGTTGCCACTGCAGAGGCTGAAACAGGGGCAGATGCGACAGGACCATCGACGCCGGTGGGGTCTTTGTCCATTGAGGTTCCGCAGACACCCGACCTGCCAGACGGAGAAGCGCCTGCGTCCGAGCCTGCCTCGCCTGTGGTCTCCGCTGATCCGGTGCAGCCACGGGCCGACACCGACCCGCTGGATGAACCCGATGTGGTCGCCATCGAGGGTGCCTTAGAGGCGCCGCAAGCCCCTGACGCAGGTTCTGTGAGCGCGCAAGCCGATGATCCAGTTTTTCCCAACCCGCAAGCACAGGCCCCGGAAACCCCTGTTTCCGAAACCGATCTGACAGTGTCCACGCAGCCTGCCGCACCGGTGCTGGTTGAGGAACCGCAGGTCGCGGACGTCGCGCCCGATAGCACCGGAGATGCGCCTGTCGAAACGGTGGCCGAGGATGACGCTGTTTTCGTGATTGATCTTGGCGCGGACGCCCAGACCGAAACGGCGTCCGTCGAACAGACACCGGATACCGCAGAAGCAACACCCGAAGCATCGCAAGACGCCGCACTTGCCGAAGAAGAGACCGCTGAGGCCGAAACGCCGACAGAACCTGCCGCCGAGGCAGAGGATGTCGCAGCAGCGCCGGAGGCCACAGAGCCACAGGCGAACGCTGAAACGGAGACATTTGTCGCCGAAGCCGCGTCAGAGGCAGAAGAAGGGGAAGCCATCGCGATGGCCGAGCCTGCGGTGCCCCAGCCCGGACTGCAATTGCAGGGCGGCGAGAACACGTTGCTTGCGGACCGTGACACGGGCGTTGTGATCCGTCGCCCCGGTGGTGATGACAGTGATGCCACTGGCACTCCTACGATGAACGCATTGGTGGACTTTGCGGCCGGTGGTATTGATGGCGATGGAAAGCCTTTGATGTCCGTTGTGCTGATTGATGACGGCTCCATGTCGGCGGCTTCCGCAGCCCTATCCGGCCTTCCGTTCCCTGTCAGCATCGCGATCAATGCCTCGCTCGATGGGGCGGCGGAATTGATGCAAGGCTACCGTGACCAAGGGTTTGAGGTGATGGCCATTGCCGACCTGCCCGAAGGCGCGCAGCCTGCCGATGTCGAGATTACATTTGAAAGCGTGTTCCGTACCTTGCCGGAGGCGATCGGCGTTCTCGACCTTGGGGACGGTGGTCTGCAATCTGATCGTGAGGTCACCGCTCAGGCTATGGATATCCTCGCGGCTCAGGGACGCGGGTACATCACCGCCAGCCAGGGGTTGAACATGGCTGCACGGGCCGCCGAACAGGCGGGGGTGCCTGCTGGCGTGGTTTACCGAGACCTCGATGCAGACGATCAGGACGCCCGTGTGGTGCGCCGCTTCGTCGATCAGGCTGCGTTCCGCGCGCGGCAGGACAGCGGCGTCGTCCTTGTGGGGCGCGTGCGTCCTGACACGATCTCGGCCCTGATCCTTTGGGGGACTGCCAACAACGACGATCAAGTGGCCTTTGTGCCCGTCAGCAGGGTTCTGACAGCACAATAGAGGCACGCCTGTGTAAGGGCAGGAGGCCGATGGGCGCGAAAGCTCAGTAGCCCCTTGCCCGATCTACAGCTTGCGGAACCTGTCCGGTCTCAAAGAACGCGCGGATGTTGTTTGCCGCAATCTGTGAAGCTGTTGTCATGTTCGTTGGCGCAGAAACATGGGGCAGGATGGTCACGCCCTTGGTGTTCCATAAGGGATCGTGCTGTGTAAGCGGTTCGACCTCAAAGACGTCCAAAACGGCGTGCCGCACGTGACCGTTTTCAAGCAGACCGACGAGGGCTGCGTGGTCGATGATTGAAGCACGGGCAAAATTGATGAGCGACGCCGCCGGTTTCATCTGCGACAGCCGCGTGTGATCCAGCAATCCGCGCGTTTCATCGGTGAGGGGCAGCAAGATCACGACGATATCGGCAAGGCGCAGAAAGTCTGTCAGGCCTTCGTCACCGGAGAAACATTGGACGTCCGGCAGCGACTTGGGTGAGCGGCTCCAGCCCAGCACATCGAACCCGTTTCGGGACAACGCCTCGCAGGCCGCGCGCCCCAGTGCACCCAGCCCCAGAACGCCGACCTTGCGGTCTTTGGCGCGCGTCACGGTATGCTGTTCCCAGATGCCGGCGGCCTGCTGTGCCGCATAGAGCGGCAAGTCGCGATGAAGGGAGAGCGTCATCGTCAAGACAGCCTCGGCCATGGTCCTGGCAAGCTGCGGATCGACCATCCGGACAATCGCGATGTCGCTTGGCAGGGAGTGAACCAGCTTTTCCACACCGGCCCACAGGCTTTGAACCCATTTCAGTTCGGGAAGCTGTGCAAGCTGCTGCGGGTCGGGGTTTGCAACGATGGCGACGTCCGCGTCTACGTAGTCTGCGGATCGGTCGAAAGCTTCGATCTGAAACTCGGGCAACGCAGTTTGCAAGTGATCAAGCCACGCTTGGCGGGACGCCTCAGCAATGTCGCTGACAAAGGGAATGACCGTGCGATCCATCAGGAGGCAAACACCTGCGCCATGTCGGCAAAGCCTTTAACTTCGATCGGATTGCCGGACGGGTCGTAGAAGAACATGGTGGCTTGTTCGCCCGGTTCTCCTTCGAACCGTAGGCTGGGCGGGATGACGAACTCGACCGCATTGTCTTCAAGCCGCTTCGCCAGAGCTTTCCAATCGTCCAGTGACAGCACCACGCCAAAATGGGGCATCGGCACCATGTGCGCGCCGACTTTGCCCGTGGCGCGGGTCTGGAACGGGTTGCCCAAATGCATCGAAATCTGGTGCCCGAAGAAATTGTAGTCGACCCATGTTTCGGTCGACCGGCCTTCTTCGCAGCCCAGAACCCCTCCGTAAAACCGGCGGGTTTCATCAAGGTCATGCACGTTGAATGCAAAATGGAAAGGCGTTGGCATGGTGCGCTCCTGTGTCTGGACTGCGACAAAGGTAGCAACGCAATGTAAATAGACTTAATGAGTATGTGTAGCTTCAATCGAAAGAATTACTTTGGATATACGGTACCTGCAAACCCTGCTTCACGTGATCGACGGGGGCTCATTGGCCGAAGCCGCGCGGCGTCAGAATTTGACAGCTGCGGCCGTCGGTCAGC
>JAHDFG010000041.1 GCA_020628265.1 Pseudooctadecabacter sp.
GGTTTTCGGTGATGATCGTGCTGGTGGGCCTCGGCCTGATGCAGGTGTTTGACACGTATCCCGTCACCGACCGCATCCTGAAAGTCGTCTCGGTGGTCTATCTTTTGTGGCTGGCATGGAAAATCGCCACGGCCGCCCCCAAACTGCCCGACGCGCCAGAAACAGGCGGCACGCCGATGACGTTCCTGCAGGCGGCGGCCTTTCAATGGGTGAACCCGAAAGCATGGACCATGGCTGTCTATGCCATCACCAACTACGCCACCTCCGCCGAGGGGACGCGCAGCCTATGGTCAGTGGTTCTGGTCGCCTTGGTGTTCGGTGTCGTGAATATCCCCTGCGTGGCCTCATGGACCGTTTTGGGCCAACAAATGCGCTGGTTCCTGACATCGCCAGCACGGTTGCGGGCGTTCAACTGGACCATGGCCGTGCTTTTGGTGGCGACACTCTATCCGATTGTCTGGCCAGACGGTTGGGCGGCTGGACCAAAATTTTAGAATTCTGGTCGCCCCCTAAAACGGGACGTCATCCGCCTGCGCGGCCCCGACGATGAACTTCGCCACCACTTTCTTGGTGCCCGCCTTGTCGAACTCGATCACCAGCTTGTCGCCCTCGATCTCCATCACCTCACCGTAGCCGAATTTCTGGTGAAAGACCCGCTCCGAAACGGTGAAAGATGATGACGCCGTCATATCGATCGTCATATTGCGGGATTCCTGCGGCTGGCTGACGGGGCGTTGTTGACTGCGGGATTGCAGCCTGCGCCATCCCGGCGAGTTGTAAACGTCCGCATTGGCCGCGCGGTCGTGCAGGTTCGATGTCATGCCCGCACTGGCCGGATTGGCCTGACCGGACATGCCCGCCGCACCATAGCCGCCGCCATAAAGGCCCGGCGGGGTCAGCACCTCGACATGTTCAGAGGGCAGCTCATCAATAAAGCGGCTGGGCATCTGGCTTTGCCACTGGCCATAGACCCGCCGGTTCGCGGCAAAGCTGATCGTGCAAATCTCTTCCGCGCGGGTGATACCCACGTAGGCCAGCCGCCGCTCTTCCTCGAGGCCCTTGAGCCCGCTTTCGTCCATGGACCGCTGGGACGGGAACAGCCCGTCCTCCCAACCGGGCAGGAACACCGCCGGATATTCCAGCCCCTTGGCCGCGTGCAGGGTCATGATGGTGACCTTGTCCTCCGCCTCCTCAGACGCATTGTCCATTACAAGGCTGACGTGTTCGAGGAACCCTTGGAGGTTTTCGAAATTCTCCAGTGCCTTCACCAGTTCCTTGAGGTTCTCCAGCCGCCCCGGCGCCTCGGGCGTTTTGTCGTTCTGCCAAAAACCGGTGTAGCCGCTCTCATCAAGGATCATTTCGGCCACTTCGACGTGGGTGTCTTCCTCGGCGCGCAGCTGGTTGAACCAGCGGTCGAGGCCCTGCACCAATTCCCGCAAAGCAGCCCCGCCTTTGCCCTTGATCAACCCACCCTCGACACACAGCCGCGCCCCTTCGACAAGGTTCACGCCATTGGTCCGCGCAGTGGTCTGGATGGTCTGGACAGCCTTGTCCCCAAGGCCGCGCTTAGGCGTGTTGACGATCCTCTCGAACGCCAGATCATCGTCTTGTGACACTGCCAGCCGGAAATAGGCCATGGCATCGCGGATCTCCATCCGCTCGTAAAAGCGCGCACCACCGATGACGCGGTAGGGCAGACCAATTGTTAGAAATCGGTCCTCAAACGCGCGCATCTGGTAGGAGGCACGCACAAGGATCGCCATGCCGTTCAGCGCCATGCCCTGCCGGCCGCGCGTGCCACGCTGCATCGCCTCGACCTCCTCGCCGATCCAGCGGGCCTCTTCGTCGCCATCCCAATGGCCGATCAGACGCACCTGCTCGCCGTCATCGCCTGTCGTGAAAAGCGTCTTACCCAGCCGGCCCTTGTTGGCCTCAATCACGCCAGCGGCGGCCCCGAGGATGTGGCCGGTGGAGCGGTAGTTCTGCTCCAGCCGGACGACCTTGGCGCCCGGAAAGTCCTTTTCAAACCGCAGGATATTGCCCACCTCGGCGCCCCGCCAGCCGTAGATCGACTGGTCGTCATCGCCCACGCAGCAGATGTTCTTGTGTCCTTGGGCCAAAAGCCGCAGCCAGAGGTACTGTGCGACGTTCGTATCCTGATATTCGTCGACCAGAATATAGCGGAACCAGCGTTGATATTGGGCCAGAACGTCCGGATTGTTCTGAAAAATCGTGACCATGTGCAACAGAAGGTCGCCAAAGTCGCAGGCGTTCAGGTCCTTCATCCGCTGCTGATAGGCCGCATAAATGCCCACGCCCCGCCCGTCATAGGCGCTGCTTTCGGCGACAGGCACCTGATCCGGCGTCCACGCCTTGTTCTTCCAGCCGTCGATAATCCCCGAAAGCATCCGCGCAGGCCAACGCTTGTCATCGATGTTCTCGGCCGCCACCAGCTGTTTCAACAGCCGCAACTGATCGTCCGTGTCCAGAATGGTGAAATTCGATTTCAGCCCCACCAGCTCCGCATGACGCCGCAGCAGCTTCACACAGATCGCGTGAAACGTCCCCAGCCACGGCATTCCTTCTACGTGGCCGGTCAAGGCCCCCACGCGGGTCTTCATTTCCTTGGCGGCCTTATTGGTAAAGGTCACGGCCAGAATTTCATTGGGCCGCGCACGGCCTGTGGACAGCAAATGCGCAATCCGTGCGGTCAGCGCCCGCGTTTTGCCCGTACCAGCACCGGCCAACATCAAGACAGGTCCGTCCAAGGCCTCCACCGCTTCGCGCTGTGCAGGGTTCAGCCCCTCCAGATAGGGGGCACCGCGCCCCATCATGGCCTGCTGGCTCAGACTGGGTTGGGCGGCTGCTGCCTCAAAGGCATCATCATCGGAATAACTGCTCATGCGGTGCAACCTAGCGCCAACGAGAGGTTAAGAAAAGCCCATGTTCGCGCTCTGTTCACCCCTTCTTTGATGGTAAAATACCTCAGGGGGGAACGGGCCCTTGGGCCCGTGGGGGGACAGCGTCCCCCCTGCCCCGCCCGCCGCAGGCGCAGGCGCCAGCCATCGCATACCCAGTTCTGCGTGTTTACACCTGCGACACTTTTGCACTAAATGCCGCAACTGCAAAATAAGGGGGGCTGTCATATGGCCGACTTCAAAAAGATTCTCATCGCCAACCGGGGTGAGATCGCCATCCGGATCATGCGCGCTGCCAACGAGATGGGCAAAAAGACAGTCGCCGTATTTGCAGAAGAAGACAAACTGGGCCTGCACCGGTTCAAAGCGGACGAGGCCTACCGCATCGGCGAGGGTCTGGGACCGGTCGCCGCCTACCTGTCCATCGACGAGATGATCCGCGTCGCCAAGGACAGTGGGGCCGATGCGATCCACCCAGGGTACGGCCTGCTGTCGGAAAACCCCGACTTCGTGGATGCCTGCCACGCCAATGGCATCAAGTTCATCGGGCCGAAGGCTGAAACCATGCGGGCACTGGGCGACAAAGCCTCTGCCCGCCGCGTTGCCATTGACGCGGGTGTCCCCGTCATCCCCGCCACCGAAGTGCTGGGCGATGATATGAAGGCGATCAAGAAGGAAGCCAATGAGATCGGCTATCCGCTGATGCTCAAAGCCTCTTGGGGCGGTGGCGGTCGCGGTATGCGCCCGATTTTCTCAGAGGACGAACTGGAAGAGAAAGTCCTCGAAGGCCGCCGTGAGGCCGAGGCCGCATTTGGCAACGGCGAAGGTTATCTGGAAAAGATGATCATGCGCGCCCGCCACGTGGAGGTTCAGATCCTCGGCGACAGCCATGGCCAGATTTATCACCTGTGGGAACGGGATTGTTCCGTTCAGCGCCGCAACCAGAAGGTCATCGAACGGGCCCCCGCGCCGTATCTGTCCGGCACCCAGCGTGAACAGCTGTGTAATCTGGGCAAGAAAATTTGCGAACACGTGAACTACGAATGCGCGGGCACGGTCGAATTCCTGATGGATATGGACAGCGGCGAGTTCTACTTCATCGAAGTGAACCCGCGCGTGCAGGTGGAACACACCGTCACCGAAGAAGTCACCGGCATCGACATCGTTCAGGCCCAGATCAAGATCGCCGAGGGCAAGTCACTGGTCGAGGCTACGGGCTGCGCGTCCCAGTATGACGTCAAACTCGACGGTCACGCCCTGCAGACCCGCGTGACGACCGAAGACCCCTCCAACAACTTCATCCCCGACTACGGGCGTATCCAGACCTACCGGTCGGCCACGGGCATGGGCATTCGTCTGGACGGCGGCACGGCATATTCGGGTGCTGTGATCACGCGCTATTACGACAGTCTGCTGACGAAAGTGACCGCTTGGGCCCCCACGCCAGAGGCCGCCATTCACCGCATGGACCGCGCGTTGCGTGAATTCCGTATTCGCGGGGTGTCGACGAACATCGCTTTCGTTGAAAACCTGCTGAAACACCCGACGTTCCTGAACTACGAATACCACACCAAGTTCATCGACGAGACGCCGGAGCTGTTCGACTTCAAAAAGCGCCGCGACCGTGCGACGAAAATCCTGACCTATATCGCGGATATCACCGTGAACGGGCATCCCGAGACCCAAGGCCGCGCCAAACCCGGCGCAGAGGCGATTGCGCCCAAGGCCCCCGCCCCCAAGGTCGCGGACCCGATCCCCGGCACGCGCCAAATTCTGGATCAGTTCGGACCGGAGGCCGTGGCCGACTGGATGCGCGACCAGAACCAACTGCTGATCACCGACACGACCATGCGTGACGGCCACCAGTCCTTGCTGGCGACCCGCATGCGGTCCATCGACATGATCCGCGTGGCACCGACCTATGCAGCAAACATGAACGCCCTGTTCTCGGTGGAATGCTGGGGCGGTGCGACCTTCGATGTGGCCTACCGGTTCTTGCAGGAATGCCCCTGGCAACGCCTGCGCGATATCCGCGCCAAGATGCCCAACATTATGACGCAGATGTTGCTGCGCGCGTCCAACGGCGTCGGCTACACCAACTACCCTGACAACGTGGTGCAGGAGTTCGTCCGTCAGGCGGCCGTGTCCGGCGTCGATGTCTTCCGCGTGTTCGACAGCCTCAACTGGGTCGAAAACATGCGCGTGGCCATGGATGCCGTGATCAAGGCCGAGAAGGTCTGCGAAGGCACGATCTGCTACACCGGCGACATCAACGACCCGGATCGCAGCAAATACAACGTGGCCTACTACGTTGATATGGCGAAACAATTGGAGAAGGCCGGCGCCCATGTTCTGGGCCTGAAAGACATGGCCGGCCTGCTGAAGCCTGCCGCGGCGACCCAGTTGATCAAGGCGCTGAAGGAAGAGGTCGGCCTGCCGATCCACTTCCACACGCACGACACATCCGGTGCCGCCATTGCGACGGTTCTGGCGGCGTCCAATGCGGGCGTGGATGTTGTGGATGCGGCCATGGACGCCCTGTCAGGCAACACATCGCAGCCGACGCTCGGGTCCATTGTTGAAGCGCTGAAACACACCGACCGCGACACCGGTCTGGATGTGGGTTCGATCCGCGAGATTTCCAACTACTGGGAAACCGTGCGGGCTCACTACGCCGCCTTTGAAAGCGGCCTGCAGGCCCCTGCGTCCGAAGTCTACCTGCACGAGATGCCGGGTGGTCAGTTCACCAACCTCAAGGCTCAGGCACGCAGCCTTGGTCTGGAAGAACGCTGGCATGAGGTCGCCCAGACCTATGCGGATGTGAACCAGATGTTCGGCGACATCGTGAAGGTCACGCCGTCCTCCAAAGTGGTCGGCGATATGGCGCTGATGATGGTCAGTCAGAACCTGACACGGGCGGATGTGGAAGACCCAAAATCCGAGGTCAGCTTCCCTGACAGTGTGGTCGACATGATGCGCGGCAATCTGGGCCAGCCTCCCGGTGGCTTCCCTGACAGCATCGTCAAGAAGGTTCTGAAGGGTGAGAAGCCCAACACCGACCGCCCCGGGAAATCCTTGAAGCCCACAGATTTGGAGGCCACCCGCAAGGAGTTGTCCGCCAAGCTGGATGGGGCTGAGATCGATGACGAGGATCTGAACGGCTATCTGATGTACCCCAAGGTCTATCTGGATTACGCCCAGCGCCATGAAACCTACGGTCCCGTGCGCACACTGCCCACACGGACGTTCTTCTATGGCATGGAACCGGGCGAAGAGATCACGGCCGAGATCGACCCCGGCAAGACGCTGGAAATCCGACTACAGGCCGTGGCCGAGACAAATGAAGAAGGCGAAGTGAAGGTCTTCTTTGAACTCAACGGTCAGCCGCGCACGATCCGCGTGCCCAATCGCATGGTCAAGGCGAACACGGTGCAGCGGCCCAAGGCCGAAGCCGGCAACGACAACCACATCGGCGCACCCATGCCGGGCGTTGTGGCCTCGGTGGCGGCCACTGTGGGCGCAAAAGTCAAGGAAGGCGATCTGCTGCTGACGATCGAAGCGATGAAGATGGAAACCGGCATCCACGCCGAACGGGACGCCACGATCAAGGCGGTGCATGTCATCGCCGGCGGCCAGATCGATGCGAAGGACCTGCTGATCGAACTGGAGTGATCAAAATTCCGGAATTTTGATCTCCCCGCCAAAAGGAATTGTCAGGGCCAGCGTTTTGCGAAACGCTGGCCCTCAGTTTTAGGACCATCCGTCATGCAGCGCCTTGCCCTACTCTCCATTCTCGTCCCGTCTTACGACGCCGGAAAAGCCTTCTTTGTGGACACCTTGGGTTTCGATCTGATCGACGACGTGGACGAAGGCCGGAAGCGCTGGGTCAGGGTCGCGCCTAGGGGCGCGGAGACGGGGTTTGTGCTGGCGCGGGCGGATACGCCGGAACAGGTCGCGGCGATCGGCAATCAGGGCGGCGGGCGTGTTTGGCTGTTTCTGGAGACAGATGATTTCGCGCGGGATCACGCCGCCTATCTGGCCAAGGGGGTCACCTTCGAAGAAGAACCACGGCATGAACCCTACGGCACTGTCGCCGTTTTCCGCGACCCGTTCGGCAACCGTTGGGATTTGATCGAGTTTGCATGACAGGGCCTGACAAAATCCTCGTCCTGACGGACCTGCATTTGCGCGGGGCGGGCAAGACGATCATCGGGCTCGACCCCGTGGCACGAACACAGGATGTTTTGAGGGCAGCGCTCTCGGCGCATCCTGACGCGAAGACGCTTATTCTGATGGGTGATCTGACCCATTCCGGCAGGCCCGAGGAATACGCCGCATTGAAAGGTCTGCTTGCAGATTGCCCCATCCCGCTTCTGCCGATGTTGGGCAATCACGACGACCGCGCGACGTTTCGCGCGACTTTTGGTGACGCGCCCGCAACGGCCCATGGCCATGTGCAAGCCATTATGGACCTGCCGCACCACCGGATCATCACGCTTGATAGTCATCAGCCCGACGCGCTCCCCCATCATGCAGGGACACTGTGTGACGACCGTTTGGCGTGGCTGGATGCGGCCCTTGCAGGGTCGAGCGGTCGCACGCCTTTGGTGTTTATACACCATCCGCCCATGGATATCGGACTGCCCGGCATGGACGATATCCGCCTGACCAATGGGCCGGACCTGTTGCAACGGTTGCAAGGCACCGGCGCGCATCTGTTCTGTGGCCATATTCACCGGACAATTTCGGGACAGGCGGCTGGCGTTCCCTACGCCATCTTCAAAAGTCCCTGTCATCAGGCGCCGCTGGACCTGACGGCGGCAGACAGCACCCTGTCCATTGACGAGCCCGGGGCCTACGGCGTGATCCTTTTGTCCAAGGGTGCCGTGACTGTTCATAGTCAGGATGTGGGTCTTGGGACTGTCGCCGTGTCGGGCAGCGACGCCCTGCCAGAAACCTGAAAACTTTCC
This sequence comes from Pseudooctadecabacter sp., assembly GCA_020628265.1. Classification (GTDB taxonomy): domain Bacteria; phylum Pseudomonadota; class Alphaproteobacteria; order Rhodobacterales; family Rhodobacteraceae; genus Octadecabacter. The sequence continues at coordinate 7,889 of JAHDFG010000041.1, forward strand.
CCCCAGTGTCGGCCAAATCCTGCGCGTCTTTTCAATGGCTTCCGGCGGGAAATAGCCGGTTTCCGCCCATCACGTTCTATTGGGGAACCCTTTCGCTACCGGATCGTTAATGGCCGTGAGAGCCCCCTGCTCAGACTGCGGAAGGGCACCAACGACAGAAAGTAGAGTTATGACGATCAAACAGTTTTTCTTGACCGGCACCGCGATTGCGGCCCTGTCCACGCCTGCCTTCGCGCAGACTGCCTTTGACGACAGCGCCGCCCAGACGCGGATCGACAACCTGAACGAATCCATTGCTGACGACCTCTCCCCCGAGGTCGGCACCTTCGGCAACCAAGGCCGCCCGCTTGGCTTTGACGGCTCCCTGTCCCTGCAGGCCAACGCGACCAGCGGCAACACCGACACCGCGACCTTGGGTCTGGGCACCAACATGGGCTACTACGATGGCACCAACGGCTATCAGGTCCAGCTGAGCTATCAGTACAGCGAAGACAACGGCACCGTCAGCGAAGACAGCCTCTTGTACGAGTTGGAATACACCCGCGACTTCAGCTCTGCCTACTACGGCTTTGCCAAGCTGCAAGGTACCGTGGACAGCTTCCCTGCCAGCACCTCCGACAACTTCCTCGGCCTTGGTGTGGGCTACAAGGTCTATGACACGCGCGATCTGCAGTGGACCGTTGCAGCCGGTGTGGGCTACCGCGTGGCCGACCTGAACGGTGTTGACGACCTTGACGAAGGCGCGCTGAGCCTGTCGTCCGATTACTACAACCGCATCAATGATGTGCTTTCGTTCAGCAACGATACCGACGTGATTGCCTCTGAAAGTGGCACGCGCGTCTATAACGATCTTGGTCTGAACGTTGCGATGACGGAAACGCTGGCGATGCGGACCTCTTTGGTCACTGAATACGACTCGGATCCTGCCCCTGGTGTTGAGGACACGGACAACTCCATCGGCGTGTCCCTGATCTACAACTTCAACTGATCTGCGCCAGAGGCGTGTTTGCATGAAGGGGCGGTTGCATTTTGCAGCCGCCCCTTTCACGTTGAGCGGTGCCACATGAAAAGACACCACCATGATCACTGCCCTTTACGCCGGTCCATTGGCCCTTTTGCTGCTTGTTCTGAGCGCCCGCGTCATCACCTACCGACGGGCCAACAAGTTGGGGCTAGGGGATCACGGCGATAAAAGCCTGCTGAAACGGATGCGAGCGCAGGCCAATTGCGCGGAATATGTTCCCATTGGCGTCATGATGATGCTGCTGGTTGAGCTTCAGGATGCGCCTTCGCTGTTGGTCCACGCGATTGGCCTGTCCCTGCTGGCTGGACGCCTGATGCACGGATTCGGGTTTTCGGCCTCCCCGCCGCGCATGAATCTTCCGGTCTGGGGTATGATGCTCACCCTGATTTCCATCGCTGTTGCCGCCATCAGCGCCTTCTTGCTGTCGCTCTTCTAGGGCATTCGAAAAAATCGACGTAGGCTGCGATTTTCCTCTTGCGGGGGCGGGTCAGACTTTATAGATCACGCCTCACGAAACGGATGCGGGTGTAGCTCAGGGGTAGAGCGTTACCTTGCCAAGGTAAATGTCGTGAGTTCGAATCTCATCACCCGCTCCAGTTTCTTTCCCCAAAATTAGGATCTGATCGCCGCCCCTAGCGGATGATGGGTTCTTGTGGTGCGGACGCCTCTGGCAGGACGCCGTTCAGCCGTGGATCATCGGCGATTTCGACCTGTCTGCGATACGCCTGAAAGCCGCTGCGCATATAGAAGGCCAGCGCTTGCGGGCTGTCGAGCGTGCAGGTGTGGACATGGAACCGGTCAATGGGATGCGACCACGCGATATCCAGCGCCTTCTCCATCAGCCAACGGCCCGCGCCCGTGCCGATCATCTGTGGGGTCAGGCCGAAGTAGCCCAGTTCACACTCACCCGGCACACGCAGGTCTATTTCTAACATCCCGACGTCCTGCCCGTTTTGCTGCGGCGCGTAGATGAGTACGTCATCGCGGTGCAAAATCGCAGCAAGGTCGTCATCGGGCAAACCCAGACGGGAAAACCACATCCAATCCTGCCCGCCCACGGCCATGAACAAATCGCGGTACCAGTCCAGATCGGGTTTCGGGTGCGCGACCAGTTCAAGGTCAAGCGGTGGCACATTGCGCGGCGCAGGCCGTTCAAACATTTGCAGATGCGTCACCACAGCCGCGATTTTGCCCTGCGGCACATCCCAAAATTCAGAGTTCATTATCCAGCCTGTCTTATTGTTGCCCCAAAGATTTCCCGCCAAAGCCCCCGTTTGCGCCCACTTCCGCCACGGCGAAACGGTTTGTTCAGATGTAAGAAACGATTAACGAGCAGGAATTTTGTCATGCCCATCGCAAAGCTGAGTGCATCGGAAGCTATCGAGCGCGTCAAGTCCAACCCGAATGCGCGTTGGCCCAAACGTGGTGGTGCGAACCGTTTGTCGCCAATGGCAAAACCTGCGTTCACGCCCAGCTTTACCCTGCCGAAGGGAGGCACGATCTTCACCATCGGCTCCTGCTTTGCCCGCAACGTGGAAAAGGCACTGAAAGACCGCGGCTTCAACCTGCCCGCGCTCGATGTGCTTGATAACGATGAGGATTTCGCGTCCGTCGGCAGCCGCGTTCTGAACAACTACGGCGCCCCGTCGATCTGCAATGAAATCAAATGGGCGTTCGAGGACGAAACCAACGAAGAGGCCTGCTTCATTCAGACCGGCAACGGCTACGTGGACCTGCACCTGCACAACACCATGCGCCCTGCCCCCCTGGAAACCGTGCGTCTACGCCGTGAGGCGCTGCGTGCGGCCTACCGTTCCATTTCCGAATGCGATGCGGTGATCATCACATTGGGCCTCTCCGAGGTCTGGTTTGACACCAAGACGGGGTTTTACCTGAACATGGCCCCGCGCCGCACGATGCTGCGCGAAGACCCTGACCGGTTCGAATTGCACGTGCTCGGCTACGAAGAAACCATCGCCAACCTGCGCGAAGCCATGGATCTGATCCGCGAGAAAGGCCGCGACGACGTGCGCGTGGTGCTGACGGTGTCGCCGGTCCCGCTGACCGCGACGCACCGTGATGCCGATGTGATGGCCGCGAACACCTACTCCAAGGCCGTTCTGCGCGCCGCAGCCGAAGAGATCGTTCAATCCTACGATTTCGTCGATTACTTCCCATCGTTCGAATCGATCACGCTGTCGGAACGCTCCGTCGCGTATACAGATGACGAAATCCACGTGAGCCAGGACATTATCGACTTGAACATTGGTCGCATGGTGGATGCCTACACCGGCAATGCGCAGATCACCGAAGATGACGTGCGCACAAGCCTTGATATGTACCGCAGTCGTCCGAAGATCGGGTTCGAAGCGCTGACGCAGAACACCGATCTGTGCTCCGATCCGGAAATTGCAGCCGTGCTGACGGAATGCGCGATTTCCGTGGGCCGGTATGACGTCGCGGAACTGTCCCTTTCGCTGGCCGATGACCCGTCCGGCATTCTGGAAGCCATGCTTTACATGGGTCAGGGTGAGCCTGCCGCGGCCCTGTCCGCCATCAATCACCGCCCCGAGGATGCCCGCCACCTGTCGCGCTACTTCATGCTGCGCATCCGCGCCAATGTCGAAACCTTCCGCATCGATGATGCCATCGAGGCCGCAGAGGAATGGTCTTCCACTACGCCGAACTCGCCCGCACCCTACAAGGTGCTTGCGAAAGCACTGGCCGAGAAGGACGATCCACGTGCCGAAGACTGGTACGCCCGCGCGGTTGAGGTCTCTGGCGGGAACACGGGCATTATCCTTGATCTGGCCGATTTCCTTGTGCAGCGCGGCAAGGCGGACGCCGCCCGCGCACGGCTGGCAGAGATCACGCAGGCCTCCGATCAGGAACAGC
>JAHDFG010000042.1 GCA_020628265.1 Pseudooctadecabacter sp.
AAAAGATGTCCTCGCGCCGTTGAAGGCGGGTCAGGCTGCGGACCAGCGGCCCCCAAAAGGCCTTGGCCACCGCCTGCGCCCCGTGGCGTTCATAGAACGGATGCACCCCGCGCCAGTGCCAGTCGGGTGAGGTATGTGCGGCCAACACGCCTTCGACACTGGCCTCGGTTGCGCCATCCAGCGCCGCATAAAGCGCGCGGACGACGGCCTTTTCGTCTTGAAACATTATATAGCTTTCTTGTTGCTCGAACCGCTTTTCCGGGGCTCCGCCCGTGATGGGCGTGATTGGTCCACTGGACCAATCATCGGCTGCGCCGAACCACCCATCACCCCTTAACTGCGCCTGCAGTCAGACCAGACACGATCTGGCGCTGGAAGAACATGATCAACACGAACAGCGGCGCCGTGGCCGAGATCACGGCAGCAACCGCGAACATCACATTGCCCTTGGTCTGGGTGGTGCCAAGGAAGGACGCGATCTTGGGGATCATGGTCTGGTTTTCCTTGTCCAGCAGCAGGGCCGTGACAGCGAAGTCGTTATACGCCAGCAGGAAACTGAACAGGCCCGTCGTGATGACCCCCGGCCACATCACGGGCAGGATCACATGGCGGAACGCCTGAAACCTGTTGCAGCCGTCAACCATGGCGCTTTCATCCAGATCCTTGGGAATATTGCGGAAGAACGACGTCATCATCCACAGGCTGAACGGCTGGTTGATCGCCACAAGCACGATGATGGTCGTACTCAGATGCCCCCAAAGGTTCCATTCAAAGAAGGGCAGCAGATAGCCGGACACCAGCGTAATGGGCGGCATCGCACGGAAGATCAGCGCCGCGATCAGTAGCCAGAAGGCATAGTTGTACGTGGACCGCGACAGCGCGTAGCCCGCCAGCGTCGAACAGGTCAGCGAGATCGTCACCACGAAGAAACACACGATGGCGGAGTTCATGACGGCGCGCCAGAACTCCTCTTGCACCCATGCGCCGTAGTAGCCCTGCCCTGTGAAGGCACCGCCGGTCTCGGCAATCGTCAACTCACCGGTCAGGGCATTGGTCCAGTCAGCCTTGGAAAAGAAATCGCCCTCGACTTTGAACGACCCCCAAAGGGTCCACAGGAACGGCACGGCCGCCATGACCAGCCAGACCACAAGGAAGGTCGTCAGCAGGAACTGCAGCGTGCCCGGAAGTCTGCGGTGGGTCGGGGAATGGGACATGAAATCAGGCTCTCTTGAAATCGCGCCATGTGCGCACAAGGACAGGGAACAGCAGGATGCCGACACAGATCACCGTCAGCATCGAGGTCGCAGCGGCGGAGTTATACAGCACCGTCTCACCGGTCAGGTCCGACAGGATGTAAGTGGACAAGGACTGGGCGTGGGCCTCGGCACTGAACGAGATCAGCGGCTCGAAGACGCGGAAGTTGTCCATCAGCTGGATCAAAGCAACGAAGGTCACCAGCGGCATGATGTGCGGGATCGTAACATAGCGCACCCGCTGCCAGCGGTTGGCCCCGTCGATCATCGCGGCCTCGTTCGTGTCCTGATTGATGGTCTGAAGACCCGCATAGAAGACCACGAAGGCGAAGGGGGCCGAATGCCAGATGCCGTAGACCATCAGCATGATCCACATCATCGGCGTTGACGCCTTCACACTCAGGTCCGGATCAGCAGCAATCCACTGGATCAACTGCCCAAGGATGCCACGCGCATCCACCATCCAGAACAACACAAGTGAGCCCACGATGGGGTTGATGATAAAGGGCAGAAGCGAAATGAAAATCAGCGGCCCACGGATTTTCTGGACCGAGGCATTGACCGCAACGGCGATGGCAAATCCCAAGGCGATGGTCAGCGGGGTCACGATAAAGGTGAAGGTAAGCGTAAAGACGATGGCCGAATAGAAGGGCAGGTTCATCACCTTGGTCCACCATTCGCCCCATGTGTCGGAACTGCGCCACGCCTCGCCCAACTCGGCAAAGGCCAGATGGCCGCGGTTCACGTAATTGTCGAAGCCCACAAAACGGCCAAGGGGCTCGGCTTCGCGCAAGGCTTCTGTGGCCTCCTGATTGATTGTCGCCGTCTCGGAACAGCCGAAGGGGCCGCAGGATTCCACCATCTCGATCACCTGTTCATGCTGGGCGTGGAAGGACTGGATGATCACAGAGACGACCGGAAAGACGATCAACAGGATCATGGCCAGCAAGGACGGGGCGACGAATGTCAGGAAGGTGCCGTGTTTCACGTAACTGCCTCAGCCGAAAGGAGGAGCGCCTGTCGGCGCGGGGGTGCAGAGTTTTGAAAACTCTGACGAAGAGCGGGGCCGGCGCTGACGCGCCGGACCCTTACATTCAAACCGATTACTCGGTGACGAAGCCTGCTTCGATGGCAGCAGCGGTGTAGGCCGCTTCGACATCAGCCAGCGCCTGCTCCGCGCTTTCGTTGCCCTGCATGAAGTCGGACAGTTCGTTGCCCAGTGCGGTGTGCAGCAGGCCCTGGAACGGAACCATCGGGTAAGGCTTGGCGCCAGCGGCCACAGTGGCCAGAACGCCCTCGTTGACTTCCTGAGGCTCGAAACCGTCGATCAGCCACACAGCCTGACCCATGGTTTCGTCGTTCAGCAGGCCGGAAGACACGCCATGGGCCATTGCCTGGAACGTTGCAGCTGCGTCTTCGTCGCTGATGTTCTTGGCCACGGTCCAACCGTCCCACCACAGGGTCGTCGCAGGCACGCCGCTGTCACCGACCATCAGCGGGCCGCTGACCTTGGTGTTGGAGTACACCTCTTCGGCGGAACCTTCATCGTCCATCAGAACGCCCGTGCGGGAGCCCCACATGTTCATCAGCGCCACGTTGCCTGCTTCCCATTCGGCAGACGTCGCGTTGGAATCATGCGTCAGGAAGTCGGGGTTCATGTACTCGGACAGGGCCTTCATCATCTCAAGCGTGGCAACGCCCTGCTCGTTGTTGATGGCAACCTTTGCGGTGCCGGGCTCGAAGAACTCGCCACCATGACCAAGGTACATGTTGTTGAATTCCTGTGCGAGGTTCCAACCAGCGGCGTAGGCACCGCCCAGCGGGTTATCGAGGATACCCTGAGACCGGATCGCTTCTGCAGCAGCCAGCACCTCTTCGTAGGAGGTCGGCACGTCGAGGCCAGCCTGCTCAAGGATGTCCTCACGGTACACGAGGTGCTGCGCGTTCGCCATGAAGGCGATCGCCATGATCTCACCGTTCACGGAGATCTTCATGTGATCAGGGATATCTGCACCGTATTCCGCAACCAGAGCATCGAGCGGCTGGATCACGTCTTCGTTCATCAGCGCCACGATGGAAGAGTTGGCCACGATGGCGGTCGTGTACTCCGCCGGATCGCCAGTCATGCCGGGCACGTTGAGGGACTGGTGGTCAGCCGTCAGGTTGGATTCACCTTCGATGCCGCTGCATTCCAGCGCCTTTGCAGCCACCGACTGGATGGCTGGGAATTCGTTGCCGATGATGCTGAGGCGGCCTTCCGCAGCACAGCCGTGGCCGTCCGCAAAAGCTGCCGTTGCACCAACCACGCTGAGTGCGGTCGCACCCATCAACTTGGTAAACTTGGTCATTTTGTCTCTCCCGTTGGACATTTTCGTCTTCAATTCTTGTGTGCGCCGCAGAATCACACGAATCGTGCGGCGCAATGCATACGAATGCAATGAAATGTCCAATCAGGCCGCATTGCAAGGAAAAACTCGTTACCGATGAAAGTTAGCGCAAATGCTGCAGACGCACATATCATCAATAAAAGAAAGGGCTTGCAGCAAATACAGAATCGGCACTACACCTATTGCATACGTTTGCAAGAAAGGTGCGCCCGATGGCCGAGATTCAGCTCAAGAACATCTCAAAACGATGGGGCAGTTTTGTGGGTGTTGATAATTTCGACCTGACAATCGCAGATCAAGAGTTTCTGGTTCTGCTCGGGCCCTCCGGCTGCGGCAAGACAACAACCATGCGGATGATCGCAGGTCTGGAGGACGTCACCGAGGGCGATATCCTTGTGGACGGCAAGCGGGTGAATGATCTGGAACCCAAAGACCGCGACTGTGCGATGGTGTTCCAGTCCTACGCGCTTTACCCGAACCTGAACGTCTATGAGAACATCCGCTTCCCCCTGCGGATGCGCAAAGTCCCCGCCAAAGAACATGACGAACGGGTCATGCGTGCCGCCGAAATGGTGGAGCTGAAGGACTTCCTGCACCGCAAGCCTGCCGAACTCTCCGGAGGCCAGCGCCAGCGCGTGGCCCTCGCCCGTGCCGTTGTGCGCGAACCCAATGTGTTCCTGATGGACGAACCTCTGTCCAACCTCGACGCAAAGCTGCGGGTATCGACACGGGCGCAGATCAAGAACCTCAGCCATGAGCTTAAGACCACCACGATCTACGTGACCCACGACCAGATCGAAGCCATGACACTGGCCGACCGCGTTGTTGTCATGTCCGCCGGTGTCGTGCAGCAGGTCGGCAGCCCGACCGAGATTTACGACCGCCCTGCCAATACCTTCGTGGCGGGCTTCATCGGCTCACCGGCGATGAACCTGCTCGACGGCACGCTTGAGAACGGCACCTTCACCGCCGAAGGCGTGAGCATCAGCGGCATCGACAGCGCACATTCCGGCCCCGTCACCCTCGGCTACCGCGCCGAAGACGCCGTGGTGAACGGCGCCACCGCCTCGATCGAGGCACCGGTCTATTCGATGGAATTGCTGGGCGACGCGACGATGGTGACCTTCCGTGTTGGCGGCACGATTGCATCTGTCAAAGCGGACAAGGATTTCCGCGCCAAGATCGGGGACACCGTGCGCGCCGAGATTCCGGCTGCCATGGTTCACCTCTTTGACGCCACCACTGGCGAGCGGCTTTGACCCATGTCCACACCTGCGACGACATACGACTACATTGTGGTCGGCGCGGGTTCTGCCGGATGCGCCGTTGCCGCCGGCCTGATTGAACGCGAGGCCGGAACGGTCGCCGTGATCGAGGCCGGACCTCAGGACAACCATCCCTTCGTCAAAATCCCCATGGCCCTGATCTGGCTGATGGGGTCGCGGCGGGACTGGCAGTTCAAGTCCGCGCCCATGGCGGGCCTGAACGGGCGGCAAATCAACATTCCCCGTGGGCGGATGGTCGGTGGATCGGGGTCGATCAACTCCATGGTCTGGTTTCGGGGACGTGCGTCGGACTTCGATGGATGGAATGTTCCGGGCTGGACATGGGCCGATGTGGCCCCCGTCTTTGACGCGGTTGAGGGGCGGACGGCACCCAACCGGCTCGCCAACCCGCACCCGCTGACCGAGAACCTGCACCGGCTCTTTGGCGGCAACGGCATCGCCCCGCCCTCACCCGACTATGAAAGCGCGGGCGTCTGCCACTTCAATCTGCAAAACGGGCGGCGTTGGTCTGCTGCGGATGCCTTTCTGCGCCCCGCCGCGGGCCCTGACCTAACGGTAATCACCGGTCAAGAGGTCAGCCGCCTGCACGTCCAAGGCGATCGTGCAGCAGGCGTCTATCTGGGCGACACGCTGCTGACCGCCACCAAAGGCGTCGTACTGTCCGCAGGCTCCATCGGCTCGCCCGACATCTTGCTCCGCTCCGGCATTGGTCCGTCGGACAGCGTCGAGGACCAGATCATCGACGCGCCTGAGGTTGGACAGAACCTACACGACCACCCGGGCTGCGGGATGCACTTTGCAGGGGTTCATTCGGGCTACGGTCTGACCCTCAGGCAGGCCGCTGCGTGGGCAATGTCGCCCCTGAACTACCTGCGCGGCAAGGGGCCGCTGGCCTCCCCCACGGTAGAGGGCGCGGCCTTCTTCAACGCCCGTGGCGACGGGGCCGAGCCTGACGTGCAATCGCACTTCATCCCGTTCTTCATGAACCACGCCGGATCACGCTATGCGCCGGGATCGGGGTACTTCGCAGACGTCTGCGTCTGCCGCCCGAAATCTCGTGGCCGCTTGATGCGTCGTGACGGGCAGCTGCACATCGCCCTTGGCCTATTCAACGATGAGGCCGACCTCGACACGCTGACCCACGGCCTCTTCCGCCTGCGCCACCTGATGGCGGACGCCATGGGCGATACCGCCGCACCTGAGGTCCACCCCGCCGGCAAAGCCACCACATTTGAGGACATGCGCGACCATGTGCGCGACGCCGCCGGAACCGCCTATCACCCGGTCGGCACGCTCCGCATGGGCGCCGATGCCACAGCCCCTGTCACCCCGCAGCTACAAGTGCGGGGCGTCGATGCCCTCTGGGCCGCCGACGCCAGCATCATGCCCGCCGTCACCTCTGCCAATACCAACGCCCCGTCCATGATGATCGGCCACCGCGCCGCGTCGTTCATTGCCGCCTAGAAAGGACCAGTGCCATGGCCATCCGCCATCTCAAAACCGCCCGTTCCGAAGAAGCCCGCGCCGAGGATGACGCAAAGACGAAGCACATCGTCGAAGCCGCATTGAAAGAGATCGAACAGGACGGGGACGCCGCCGTGCGCCGCATGTCCAACCAGTTCGACAGCTATGACCGTGAAAGCTACCGCCTGACCGACGCCGAAATTCAGGCGCTGGTCGCCAAGGTCTCTCCGCAGGACATGGCCGACATCAAATTCGCCCAAGAACAAGTGCGGGTCTTTGCCCAGCACCAGCGGGACTCCATGCTGGATATCGAAGTCGAGACCATGCCCGGCGTGATCCTTGGGCACAAAAACATCCCCGTGCAATCCGTCGGCTGCTACGTCCCGGGCGGCAAGTTTCCGATGGTGGCCTCGGCCCATATGTCGGTCGCCACGGCCTCGGTTGCGGGTGTGCCGCGCATCATCGCCTGCACCCCGCCTTTCAAGGGTGAACCGAACCCCGCCGTCATCGCCGCCATGCACCTTGGCGGCGCGCATGAGATTTACGTCATGGGCGGCATTCAGGCCATCGGTGCCATGGCCATCGGGACTGAGACCATTGATCCCGTCCACATGCTGGTCGGCCCCGGCAACGCTTTCGTGGCCGAGGCCAAGCGCCAGCTGTTCGGCCGCGTCGGCATCGACCTGTTCGCCGGCCCAACCGAAACGATGGTCATCGCCGACGAGACCGCAGCGGATGGTGAACTTTGCGCCACCGACCTGCTGGGTCAGGCGGAGCACGGCTATAACTCGCCTGCCGTTCTGCTCACCAATTCCGAAAAGCTGGCGGATGACACGCTGCGCGAAATCGACCGACTTCTTGACATAATCCCGACTGCAGACACCGCCCGCACCAGCTGGGAAGACTACGGTGAGGTTATCGTCTGCGACACCTATGACGAGATGCTTCAGGTCGCCGATGACATCGCATCCGAGCACGTGCAGGTCATGACCGACCGCGACGACTGGTTCCTCGAGAAGATGACCTGCTACGGCGCGCTGTTCCTTGGGCCGCGCACCAATGTGGCCAATGGCGACAAGGTCATCGGCACCAACCACACCCTGCCCACCAAGAAGGCTGGCCGCTACACCGGCGGCCTTTGGGTCGGCAAGTATCTGAAAACCCACAGCTATCAGAAGGTCACAACTGACGAGGCCGCAACTCTGATCGGCGAATACGGATCGCGCCTGTGCATGCTCGAAGGCTTCGTGGGCCATGCCGAGCAATGCAACATTCGCGTGCGCCGCTACGGCGGCATCAACGTCCCCTACGGCGAAGGTGCCCCCTACCGCGAGGCTGCCGAGTGACCAAAGGACGGTTCAGACAGCGGCCAAAGACATACACCGCGCTTGAAGATTTCGGGCGCGTCAGGCTGTCGCGGCATTTCTACATGCGCGACTTCCTGTATTCCGAAGTCTCGAACTTCTTTGGCCGCCCCAACCTGCCGCACGATCCACAAGTGTGCATCGCTGCAGGTGAGGCGTTATGTCAAAACCTTCTTGATCCCATCGTGGATACCTTTGGGCCCATCGGTGTCCGGTCCTCCTATCGCTCGCCCGAATTGAACGCCTTCGGTTCGACCGAAATTCGCCCCCAGAAGATGGCTGCAAACTCCGCGAATTCCGGCGCGCACATCTGGGACGTCCGCACAAATGACGGCCGCATGGGGGCAACGGCCTGCATCGCGGTCCCGTGGTTTGCTGATCAATATGAACAGGGCCGCGACTGGCGCGACATGGCCGCATGGCTGCGTGAGTATCTGCCCTTTCATGAGGCTTATTTCTTCCCCAAGCTCGCGGCCTTCAACCTCACATGGCTGGAACGCCCCGCTGGGGAAGCTCCGGCCAAACGGGTCCTCAGCTACATCGCGCCGAAGGGTCATTTGCGCGGCAATCCAGGCGATTGCAGCGACTTCCCGCCCTTCCGCGCCATCCAGTATCCCGCTTTGCCCAAAGGTTATGCCGCATGAGCCTCCACCCCGCCTTGTCCGCCTATCAATCCAGCCTTGCGACGCTGGACAGCAGCAGCCGCACAGTTGTCGAGGCGACAGTCGCTTCCGATGCGACGCTTCACCTGTGCCACCCGTTCGGAACCGTAGCAGGCGACGCCATGTGGGACACGCTCTATGCCCCTTTGCTGGCGGCCATGCCCGATCTGGAACGCCGCGACATGATCACCCTGAAGGGCACCACGCCCGAAGGTCAGGATTGGGTTGGCTGCATGGGCAACTATATGGGAACGATGACTGCGCCGTGGGCGATCAATGGCCATCTTGTCCCGCCCACCGGTCACCTGACCCACATGCGCTATCACGAGTTCTTCCGCATCAACGCAGGCAAGATCGTCGAGGCCCAGATCATCTGGGACATCCCAGAGGTTCTGATGCAGGCCGGTGCATGGCCCATGGCCCCGCAACTCGGCAAATATCTGTGCACCCCCGCGCCGATGACACAGGATGGTCTGACCGCAACAGGTGACGGTCAGGCGACGATGGACCACGTCATCGCCATGCTGACGGACCTGTGCAAACACCCCGCTCAAGGCGGACCCGAAGTGATGAATCTGGAACGCTACTGGCACCCGCGGTTCAACTGGTACGGCCCCACCGGCATCGGCACCGCCCGCGGCATTGCGGGCTTTCGCAACTGGCACCAGATCCCCTTCCTGCGCGCCATGCCGGATCGCAAGCTGGATGCCATGGGGGATCTCATGTCCCATTGGTTCGGCGAGGGTGACTATGTCTGCGAAACCGGCTGGCCCAACATGCGCCTGACGCTGACAGATGACGGCTGGATGGGCATTGCACCTGCGGGCCGCGAGGTACTGCTGCGCAGCTTGGATTTCTGGCGCACGGAAGACGGGTTGATCCGTGAAAACTGGGTTCTGGTGGACTTGCTGGACCTCTACGCCCAATGCGGCGTAGACGTGCTGGCCCGCATGTCCGAATTCAACAAAGCCCGCTCAATCGGGCCGATCACATTACCCGAAAGCCAGTTCAAATGACCCTCCCCCGCACCCCTTCCTTCCGCCTTGACGGCAAACGCGCCCTCGTCACCGGCGCCACGTCCGGCATTGGCCTTGGCTGTGCGGTCGCCTTGGCTGAAGCTGGCGCGGAAGTCACGCTGGTCGCCAGAACAGCCGCCGCAGTGGAAGATCTGGCCCAGCAATTCAAAGCCGAAGGGTGGGAGGCCCACGCCCTGCCCCTCGACATCTCGGACATCAATACCGCCGAAGAGGCCGTGGCCGATGAGGGGCCCTTCGATATCTTGGTGAACTCCGCGGGCCTCGCCCGTCACAGCCCCGCGATCGAAACCGCCGAAGCGGATTACGACACCGTCACAGACCTCAATGTCAAAGCCGCCTACTTCCTGACCCGCGCCGTGGCCAAAGGGCTGATCGCGGCCGGCAAACCCGGCAGCCTGATCAACATCTCCAGCCAGATGGGCCATGTGGGCGGCGTGGAACGGGCGGTCTACTGCGCCACAAAACATGCGCTTGAGGGGATGACCAAATCCATGGCCATCGAATGGGGACCGCACGGCATCCGCGTAAACACCCTCTGCCCCACCTTCATTCGGACGCCCTTGGGAGAACAGACCTTGGCGATCCCCGAACGTCGGGCCTGGATTGAAAGCATGATCAAACTGGGCCGCGTGGGCGAAGTCGAAGACCTGATGGGCCCCGTGACCTTCCTCGCCTCCGATGCGGCGGCTCTGATCACCGGCACGTCCCTGCTGGTCGACGGCGGATGGACGGCAGATTGATGCGCGCGCGGTCCATCATATCAAGGTGTCAGCCATGACCCGCCGTGTCACATCCCTTCAGGTGGCGGAACTGGCGGGCGTCAGCCAGTCAGCCGTGAGCCGCGTGTTCTCCGGCGCATCCGCCAGCCCCGCGACCGTCGACAAGGTCAAGAAAGCAGCCGAAACCCTGGGCTACCGCCCCAACGTGCTGGCCCGCGCCATGATCACGGGCAAAAGCCGGATCATCGGGTTGGTCGTGGCCTACCTCGACAACCAGTTCTACCCCGAAGCCCTTGAGAGGCTGTCCAACGCCCTGCAGGAAAAAGGCTATCACATCCTGATCTTCACCGTCCCCAACGCGACCGACGGGGTCGACAAGGTGGTGCAGGACCTCATGGATCATCAGGTCGAAGGGATCATCGCAGCCTCCGTCTCCATGTCATCGTCTTTGGCCGAGACCTGCGCCCGCGCTGGCATCCCAGTCGTGCTGTTCAACCGTGGCCAACCGGGCAGCGGCCTGTCCTCGGTCACTTCGGCCAATATCAAGGGCGGACGGATGGCAACGCAGGCCCTGATCGACGCGGGCCACAGCCGCATCGCCCACATCGCGGGCTGGGACGGATCACTAACGGGACGCGAACGCCGCGAAGGGTTCGAGGCCGCGATGGCGGACGCGGACATGATCCCGTTTGCCATCGTGGACGGGATGTACAACCGCGACATCGCCGCACAATCGGCCCGACAACTGATGTCCGGCGACCTGCGCCCCGACGCCATCTTTGTCGGCAATGACCACATGGCCTTTGCCGTGATGGATGCCGTCCGCGGGATGGGATTCCAGATCCCGCAGGACGTCAGCATCATTGGCTACGACGACGTCCCACTGGCCTCATGGCCCGCCTATGACCTCACCACGGTGCGCCAGCCCGTCAACCGCATGGTCGAGGCCACCGTGACCACTCTGCTGTCGGCCATCAACGACACCGATCCCTACGCCGAAACCATCGAAATCGAGGGTCCGCTGATCCAGCGTGGCTCCTCAAGACCCCCAAAAGGACAGATGCAATGAAGGGCTTTTCGCAGAAGTTCAAAGACTTCCCCGACTATATCATAAAAATCACGAAAGAGATCTGGGAAGAGCGCGGCGTCGGCACCTTGCACGACTATTATGCCAAGGACATCGTCGTGCGCTCCCCCATGGGCATCCAGCGGGGCAATGCTGCGGTGATGGCATCGACCATGGCGACGATCAACGAATTCCCCGACCGCGAATTGCTTGGTGACGATGTGATCTGGTCGGATGATCCCGAGTTCGGCCTGCTCTCGTCCCACCGGCTGATTACACGCGCCACCCACACCCGCGACGGCCAGTTCGGCCCCGCCACCGGCAAGCCGTGGACCGTTCGCGTGATTGCCGATTGTGCGGCCAAGGAAAACACCATCTACGACGAATGGCTGGTGCGGGATTATGGTGGAATCGTCCGGCAGCTGGGGCTTGACCCGCGCGAATATGCGGCCACGCTGATTGAGGCCGAAGGCGGGCCAGAAAGTGCCAACCGCCCCTTTACCCCCGATCAGGACATCGACGGCGGGTACAATTCCAAAG
>JAHDFG010000043.1 GCA_020628265.1 Pseudooctadecabacter sp.
GGATGTTGACGCCTCCGAGGACGACCATCGTGACAATCTCCAACTCCCACCCCGTGGCGATGGACGGGCGGGTGGATCCAAGACGTGATGTCAGGCAGATGGCTGCGATGCCGGACATGAGGCCGGTGAGCAAAAACAGGATGAATTTAATGCGGCCCACGCGGATGCCCGAAAACAATGCGCCCGTGGGGTTGTTGCCGATCGCATAGACCGCGCGGCCAAAGTTGGTCATGTGCAGGATCACGCCGTAGATTACCGCGATGATCGCAAACAGCACGAATTCAAACGAGATCACCCACCAGACATAGCCTTGTCCGAAGAATGCGAAATCAGACGGATAGCCGCGATAGGCCTGATCGCCCAAGATAATGAAACTGATCCCGCGAAACAGCGACATGGTGCCGATTGTCACAACGATGGACGGCAGGCCCAGACCAGTGACAAGAATGCCGTTGAACGCACCACACACCAGTCCTGTGGCCAGCCCGATCAGCACCAGACCTTCGGTGCCCACGCCCATTTGCACGGCTGCCCCCATCGCCGTGGAGGCCAAAGCAATGATCGACGCCACGGACAAATCGATCTCGCCCGAGATGATCAGCAGCGCCATTGCAAAGGCGATCATCGCCTTTTCGGTGAAGTTGAACGTCGCGTCGCTGAGGTTCCAAGCGTTGAGGAAGTAGGGCGAGGCGAAGGAATTGGCGACAAAGATGCCAATCGCCACAAGCATCAGAAGGCTTTCCCAGCTCTTGAGTTTGCGCTCCAGCGGGGATTGCAGGCGGTCGGGGATGCTGCGCGTGTTCATGTGGCGTGCTCCGCTTTTTTAAGGATGATGCGGCCCGGCGTGCGGTTGGCCTGGGCGTTCACGATGACGGCGATGATGATCGCCCCGCCGGAAATGGCCATTTGCGAGAACGGGGAGATATTTACGACTGGCAGTGCGTTGGCGATGATGCCTAGAAACAACGCGCCGAGCAGCGCCCCGAACACGGTGCCGATGCCTCCCATGATCGACACACCGCCGATGACGCAGGCCGCCACAACGGTCAGTTCAAAGCCGCCGGCGACGTCCACATAGGCCACGGCAAAGCGCGACACCCAAAGGTAGCCCGTCAGCCCTGCAATGGCGCCCGAGATGGTAAAGGCCCAGAACTGTGTCTTGCCAACGTTGATGCCCGCATAGGTCGCCGCATGGGGGTTGCCGCCTGCCGCATAAAATGCGCGACCCAACGATGTGCGGGTCATGACAATGCTGAACAGGATCACAGCGGCAATGGCAATCCAGCTGAGGATTGGAAGGCCCAGCACGTCCGTGCGCGGGACGGACTTGAAGCTGTCCGACATCTCATGGCTGTTCACCCATTTCCCTTCGGTCAAAAGGAATATGATGCCGCGGAAAATGGTCATGGTACCGAGCGTCACCACAATCGGCGGTATCGCCAGTTTCCATACCAGAATACCGTTGAACATGCCCAACAAGGTGCCAAAGCCGATGGCGATCAGCACGATAAAAATCACCGGCAGGCCGGGGGCCGCGATGTTGATCAGTGAAACGACCATCCCTGTCAGCGCCAGATTTGCCGCTACAGAGAGATCAATACACTTCGTCAGGATCACGATCATCTGACCAATGGCCAAGAGGATTAGCGGTGAGGTGTCGTTGAAGACGTTCAGCAGGTTGGACGGTGCGACGAAAGCTGGAAATCGCCATGCGATGATGCCCAAGAGGATCGCAATTGCCAGCATCAACAATGCTTCACGAGAGGCGAGGAGTTTGGTCATGCGTGGGTCTCCGTGATACCTGCGGCGTGGCTGACCAACACTTCAGGACTGATGTCTTCGCGGCTCAATTCGGCGGCAATCCGGCCTTCTCGCATAATGATCACACGATCCGACATGCCGACGATTTCAGGGATTTCAGAGCTCACCATAATGACGGCCAACCCTTGCGCGGCCAGCTCGGCCATGAATTCGTGAACGGCTGCTTTTGATCCGATGTCGATGCCCTTTGTGGGCTCATCAAGGATGATCACCTTGGGCTCCGTGGCCAACCATTTGGCGATGACGACCTTTTGCTGGTTGCCGCCAGACAAGCTGCCAACGTGGGTATCTAACGAAGCCGCACGCAGATCCAGACGTTCGGTGTATTCCCGCGCCAATTTGAACTCTTCTGCCATTTTCAGAAATCCCTTGCGGGAGGTCTGTTTAAGGGACGGCAGGGTCACGTTCTGGAAAATCGGCAGATCGACAATCGCGCCCTGTTTGCCGCGGTCTTCGGGGACATAGACGATGCCATGGGCCACCGCATCGGCGGGGGAGTTGATCGTGGCCTCGGCCCCGTCCACACGCACCGATCCGGCCGATGGTTTCGTTGTGCCGAACAGCGCCTGCATGAACTCCGAGCGGCCCGCGCCCACGAGGCCATAGAAGCCGAGGATTTCGCCACGTTTGAGGGTGAAGCCGATGTCGGCAAATTCGGTGGGGTGGTCGTAGCCTTCGACAGTCAGGACCTCTTCGCCCAGATTACGGTCGCGTTCGGGGAAGATTTGGCTGACATCGCGGCCGACCATCATCTTGACCAGCTCGGCCTCGCTCACGTCGGCAATGGCACCGTCGCCAACCATCTGGCCATCGCGGAAGACGGTGTAGTTATCGGCGATGCGGAAAATCTCATCGAATTTGTGGCTGATGAAGAGGATCGCTTTGCCCTGCGCCTTTAGCCCATCGACGAGCTCGTACAGCTCTTCGATCTCAGCGTGGCTGAGGGCTGCGGTGGGTTCGTCCATGATTACGACGCGCGCGTCCACGGATAGGGCGCGGGAGATGGCGACAAGGTGTTTGTTGGCGGTGCCAAGTTCCTTGAGGATCGTGCCCGGGTCGATCTTTGCGCCCAGTCCGTCCAGGATTTCTTGTGCGGACTTGTGCATGGCTACGGTGTCGATGAGTCCGAACCGGCCTTTGGGCGCATGACCAAGAAAGATGTTTTCGGCAACGCTAAGCTCGTCAAACAGCACTGTTTCCTGATGGATCGCTGTGACGCCGGCTTTTTCGGCGGATTGCGGGGTAGGGAAACGAAGCGATTTGCCATCGACACGGATCTCACCACCGTCAGGCTGGTAGATGCCGGTCAGGGTCTTGACGACGGTTGACTTGCCAGCGCCGTTTTCTCCTACGAGGGCAGTGACTTTGCCCGCATACAGATCAAGAGAGACCTCGGACAGCGCACGCACCCCTGGAAAGGTCTTGGTCACCTTAGACAGGGACAGAACGGGGGTGTCAGATGGGGACACGTCGGGCCTCATTTGCAAATCAGATATTCGGATTTTGGGAGTAGGTTGGTCTGGCGCGGATCATCCGCGCCAGACCGGATCACATCAGAAGATGTCTTTGAAATCGTCGATGTTGGAGCTGTCATAGGTGAACGGGTCGGCCATCGCGGCGCTGCCCGTTTCATCCAGCGTGACAGAGCCCATCCGGCCCATCGGAATCTCGCCACTTGGGTCAGTTCCGGTGGCCAAGGAGTGGGCAATCATTGTCGCCGAGTAGCCCAGATCGATGGGGTTCCAGATGGCGAAGCTTTTGGTCGCGCCACTTTCCACGCAGCCAGCCATTTCCGACGGAAGACCAAGGCCGGTGACGTTGATCTCACCGATCTTGCCAGCGTCGGAGACTGCCTGACATGCCGCGAGGATGCCAACGGTCGTTGGGGCGATGATCGCTTGCAGATCCGGATAGGTTTGCATCAGGCCCTGCGCTTCGCGGTAGGACTTGTCCGACAGGTCGTCACCGTAGACCGTGGCGACCAGATCAATGCCAGGATAGTTCGGCAGAACCTCTTCGGCGGCCGCGATCCATGCGTTCTGGTTGGTCGACGTGGTCGTGGCCGACAGGATCGCCACTTCACCGCCGTCAGGCATATGGTCTGCGGCCAGCTTCAGGATCGTGTTGCCGATCAGCGGGGTAGACGAGGGGTTCAGGTGCATCATGCGGCCTTCTTCGGCCACGCCGGAATCCCAGCTGATGACCGTGATGCCGCGGTCCATAGCGCGCTTGAGGGCTGGCACGACCGCATCGGGGTCATTGGCGGAAATGGCAATCGCATCGACGCCTTGCGCGATCAGGCTGTTGATCACTTCGATCTGGCCTTCGGCGGTGGTGTCGGTCGGGCCGGTGTAGATGATCTCCACGCCGCCAAGCTCGGCTGCGGCTTCCTCGGCGCCTTCGGCGGCTGCTTCAAAGAAGCCGATGCCAAGGGCCTTGACCACAAGCGCAATGCGCATGTCGTCCTGCGCCATGGCCGTGGTGCCCATCATGCCAGCAGCCATGCTGAGGCCTGCGACAAGTGAAGTAAAAGTACGACGTTTCATTTTGGTTCCTCCCTGAAAGTCACGTCTTGTTATGGGCGGTTAAGAGGCCGCCTCATCCTCGGCCTGTCCGGCGCCTGTGTCGGCGACGATCAGGGTAATTTCTGCGGCTTCCAGCATGGCCGCTGCTTTGTCCGTGATCCGGTCATCGGTGATGACCGTGTCGATCCGAGACAACGGGCACAGCACCAGACTGGAGCGTTGTTCGAATTTGGAGCTGTCCACGAGGACCACCAACTCGTCCGCCTGACCGATCAGCTTTTGTTCGGCCTGGATGAGGAGCGGGTCCGCCTCCATCAGGCCCAGTGGCCCGACGCCTTGCGCGCCCATAAACATGCGGCGGGCGTAGAAGTTGCGGGTCACATCATTGTCGAAGGGCGACAGGATGATGTTCTGTTCGCGGTAGATCGCGCCGCCCGAGAGCATGATGGTGTTTTTGGAATGCTTCAGTAGGTGCTCTGCGATGGGAAAGCTGTTGGTGAACACCTGACAGCGGCGTGACGCCAGCGGATGCACCATCTGAAACGTCGTGGTCCCGCCATTGATGATGATTGGGTCACCATCTTCGCATAGCTCCACGGCGGCGCGGGCAATCGCGCGTTTCTCGGGGCTGTGTAGCGTTTCGTTAACAGCGAAGGGCCGTCCTGCAAGACCAACAAACTGCGGCGGCGTAATTGCTTCCGCGCCGCCACGGACGCGACGCAGCTTCTTTTGCATGTGAAGACTTGCGATGTCGCGGCGGATCGTGGCCTCTGACGCACCGGTCAGTCCGCAGAGGTCGCCGACAGTGACGACAGGTCTGTCCTGTACGGCAGATAGAATAATCCTGTGGCGTTCAGTCTCGTGCATTTCGTCCTCCCGCTTTCAAGGTTGTTCAGATTCGGGGTACCTGTCAATCATTTTCAATCAAAAACAATCATTCTGCGTTGCAGCATGATTGTTTTTGACTGTTTTTGATTGACAACATACCGTTGTATACGCAGCCTAGAACCATATTGAGAGGGCGCGATCATGTGTCCGCAGGGAGGAAAAGATGTTGAAAACCGCTGAAAAGCAGTTGCTTGAAAACCGTTGGTCCGAGGCCGACGCCGCTGGAATGAGCGAATCGGAGTTGCTGCTGTACCGGTCCAACATTCTGGGTTCCGACAAGCGCGTGACCAATTACGGCGGCGGAAATACATCGGCCAAAGTGATGGAAACAGACCCTTTGACCGGTGATCAGGCGGAAGTTTTGTGGGTCAAGGGATCGGGCGGCGACATCGGCTCGATCAAGATGGACGGCTTTTCGACTCTGTATATGGACAAGCTTCGTGCACTGAAGGGTCTTTATCGCGGGGTCGAGTTCGAAGACGAAATGGTGGGGTATCTCCCGCATTGCACGTTCAACTTGAACCCTCGCGCGGCCTCTATTGATACGCCCCTGCACGCCTATGTGCCGCGTACCCATGTCGATCACGTCCATGCGGATGCGATTATCGCTATTGCCGCGTCGGCCAACTCTGAAGAGCTGACAAAACGTGTGTTCGGTGACCGGATCGGTTGGCTGCCTTGGAAAAAACCGGGCTATGAATTGGGTCTTTGGTTGGAAAAATTCTGCCTAGAAAACCCCGACGCTGACGGCGTGGTTTTGGCCAGTCATGGGCTGTTCACATGGGGCGACACGGCCAAGGAATGTTATGACACCACCATTGAGGTGATCAACGTGGCGACCGAATGGCTGGCCGCCGAAAGCGAGGGTAAACCGGCCTTCGGTGGTGCAAAGCACGAAAGTCTGGACCCCGCCGCCCGCCGTGCGGTCGCCGCCCGTTTGATGCCTGCCATCCGCGGGTTCGTCAGCGGCAACCAGCATATGGTTGGTCATTTCAACGACAGCGATGCGGTGCTGGAGTTTGTGAACTCTCAGAATATGGAACCGCTCGCAGCGCTCGGGACCTCTTGTCCCGACCATTTCCTGCGCACGAAAATCCGGCCCCTCGTGATCGATTTCGATCCGGCCAAGAATAACATCGATGCGGTGCTTGAGGGGCTGCCCAAGCAAATCGCTGACTATCGCGACGACTACGCCGCCTATTACGAGCGCTGCAAGCACGACAACAGTCCCGCCCTGCGCGACCCGAACGCAGTGGTCTATCTGGTCCCAGGTGTCGGAATGATCACCTTTGCCAAAGACAAAGCAACGGCACGGATCAGCGGCGAATTCTACGTAAACGCGATCAACGTGATGCGCGGCGCGTCCGCCGTCAGTGAATATCAGGGCCTGCCAGAGCAGGAAGCCTTCGACATCGAATACTGGCTTCTGGAAGAGGCCAAATTGCAGCGCATGCCCAAGCCCAAGGCACTGGCGGGCCGTGTGGCGCTGGTGACTGGCGGAGCAGGCGGCATCGGTTCAGCGACCGCAGAACGCTACCTGCGGGAAGGCGCCTGCGTGATGCTTGCCGATATCAACGACGAAGCGCTGGCCTCAACCTTGGACAACCTCACATCGCGCTTCGGTACAGATGTGGTCCGACAGGTCAACATGAACGTCACTGATGAGGACGCCGTGGTCTCTGCCTACGCGGACCTCGCCGTTGAATTCGGCGGCGTTGACATTTTGGTCTCGAACGCGGGGATCGCGTCTTCGGCACCGGTCGAGGACACCTCGCTGGAGCTGTGGAACAAGAACATGGATATCCTCAGCACCGGCTATTTCCTCGTCAGCCGCGAGGCTTTCAAGGTCATGCGCGTGCAGGACATGGGCGGGGCGATCATCTTTGTTGCGTCCAAGAATGGGCTGGCGGCTTCGCCCAATGCGTCCGCCTATTGCACCGCGAAGGCGTCCGAAATCCACCTCGCCCGCTGTCTGGCGCTGGAAGGCGCGGAAGCCGGAATTCGTGTCAACGTCGTGAACCCCGATGCGGTGCTGCGTGGGTCCAAGATCTGGGAAGGCGATTGGCTGGAACAGCGCGCGGGCACCTACGGGACCGACAAAGACGGGTTGGAAGAGATGTATCGCCAACGGTCCATGCTTAAGCGTTCGGTTCTGCCCGAAGATATCGCAGAGGCGGCCTATTTCTTTGCCGCTGATACGTCGGCCAAATCCACAGGAAATATCATCAACGTGGACGCGGGCAACGTTCAGGCGTTTACGCGGTAGGGGGCAGACATGAGCTATGACAGCGCAAAGGCCCAGTTCGCCGACTGGGGCATCGACACCGAAGCCGCGATCGAGCGCCTGAAGACCATTCCGATATCCATGCACTGCTGGCAAGGCGATGACGTGGTCGGGTTCGAACAGAAAACCGGATCGTCGGGTGGGGGTATTCAGGCCACCGGCAATCACCCCGGTCGCGCCCGCACGCCCGATGAACTGCGCGCCGATCTGGAGTTTGCCTATTCTATGATCCCCGGGTCGCACCGCCTGAACCTTCATGCGATGTACCTTGATACGGACGAGACACCCGACCGGGATGAGATCGAATACAAGCACTTCGCCTCATGGGTCGATTGGGCCAAGGATCAGGGGCTGGGGCTTGATTTCAACCCGACATTCTTTGCCCACGCCAAGGCTGACGACAATCTGACCCTGTCGCATCCGGATCAGGGCATCCGCGATTTCTGGATCGAACATGGGAAGCGGTCCCGAGATATCGCAGCGCAGATGGGGGCGGCCCTCGGCACGGCTGCGGTCAACAACATCTGGGTTCCTGATGGTTACAAGGACACGCCATTGGACCGGATGGCGGCCCGCGCGCGACTAGAGCGCTCGTTGGATGCGATGATGGCGCCCCCGCAGGACAAGGCGCACATGCTTGATGCGGTCGAAAGCAAGCTTTTCGGTATCGGCGTCGAGGCGTGCACCGTCGGGAGCCATGAATTCTATATGGGGTATGCGATCCGCAAGGGGACGCTTTTGTGCCTCGACATGGGGCACTTCCACCCGACCGAGAACGTGGCCGACAAGCTGAGCTCGGTTGCGCTTTCCGTGGACGAGATTTTGCTCCATGTCAGCCGCCCGATGCGCTGGGACAGTGACCATGTCATCCTGATGGACGACGCGATTATGCAGATGGCGCAAGAACTTGTCAGTGCTGACTTGCTCGGGCGCACTCATATCGGGCTCGACTTCTTCGACGCCACGATCAGCCGGACAGCTGCTTGGGTGATCGGGACGCGCAACATGCAAAAAGCACTGCTGCGCGCGCTACTGATGCCGCTCGACCGCCTGCGGTCCGCTGAAGATGCTTTAGATTTTACTGGGCGGTTTGTCGTTACGGAAGAATTGAAAGATCTCCCGTTTGGCCATGTTTGGGATGAGTTTTGTACTCGGATGAATTGCCCATCAGGTTTGCATCTGATCGATCAACTTGAGCGATATCAAAGTGGCGTTTCGGGGCGTTGATGCGCGCCCCGCACGCCTTGGCATGGGCAAACTGAACAGGCATTGGACTCTTGTGAGTGACACCAAGATCGTCTCAAATTTGGGGCGGCCTCTTGGCTAAAGCTTCCTTCTGCCGCATTTGGCCGTTGTCGGAATGTCCGCCTTGGGCCGAGGGCTACTCGGACTTCATCGAAGACGCATCTATTCCCAGAGATTTTATCTTGGAATAGATCGTTGTTGGGGGCAGGCCCAGTAAACTGGCGGCCCCCTGCGCGCCTGCGACTTTGCCTTTCGTCCGCTGAAGCGCGCGCTCCAGGTTTTGGCGTTCAAGCGTCTTGAGCTCTTCAAAGGTCAAAATTGCATTTGTGTCCTGAAGGGCTGCTGGTTCATTCACTTGAAAATCAAACTCCAGACGTCTTCCTTGGGCAAGAATGGCCGCGCGCTCAATGACATTTTCCAACTCCCTAATATTGCCCGGCCAGCTATAGTGCTCCAACGCGCTGATATTTGCCCGGCTTAGCCTTGTCTGTGGCAGGCGCAGCCGCCGAATGGTTTGGTCCAGAAAATGCTGTGCCAGATACGGAATATCTTCGGGCCGCTGGTTCAGTGGCGTGCATTGAATTGAAAAGAGATTGAGAGCGAAAAATAGGTCTTGGCGGAAACGGCCAGCTCGCACCTCTGCCGCAAGATCACGAGTGGTCGTGGCGATGACGGTCAATGCGACCTCGGTTTTGCCGGTATCTCCAGGCCTTTGGAAACCACCGCTTTGCAGGGTGTCAAACAACTTTGCCTGCAACGGCTTGGGGAGGTCTGCGACTTCGTCCAGGTGAAGGGTGCCGTTGTTCGCCATCACCAGCTTGCCGGCTTGGTCGCGCGTGGCGCCCGGAAAGGCGCCGCGTTTGTGTCCAAAGAGTTCCGCTTCGAGGATTTCCAGTCGGGTTTCACTGCAGTTGATGTTCACCAAGGGGCGACGCTGCCGCTCGCTCGCCTCATGGATGGCCGAGACCGTCAGGCTCTTGCCGGTTCCAGCCGGCCCACTGATCAGGACATGGGCGTTGTTTCTGGCCGCAAGGTCGATTTGCGCATTCAGCGCCTTGATAGCATCGGACACCCCGACGACGCCCGCATGAGACCGGGCAGAGCGCGCTTCGGTGAGGAGGTAGTCGTTCTCATCTTCAAGTTTGACCTTGAGTTGTTCGACCTCGGTTAAAGCTTCGCGCAGTTTGCGTTCATTTTCGCGCCGTTCCGTGACGTCCCGAAAGATCACAACCGCCCCGGCCAGCACATTGTGATCGTAGATCGGTGTCGAGGTGTATTCGACCATGATCGGCTTGCCATCCTTGCGCCAGAACACGTCGTCATCGACCCGCATTGTTTTGTCTTTGCGAAACGACGCATAGATCGGGCACTGATGTGCGGGGAAGTGATCGCCGTTCAGGTGTTTATGATGAATGATGGGATGCAATTCACGTCCGATCAGATCATCAGCGGACCAGCCCAGCATTTCTTGTGCTGCCCGATTCACAAATGTGGCCTGTCCCTTGGCATTGATCCCGTAGATGCCTTCGCCTGCGGCTTCGAGGATGAGATGGTTTTGCGCTTCGACCTCACGGAAGAAGCCATAGATGCTTTGCCACCGTCGCAAACCGGCCTTCTGGTGGGCCTCAATTTCGGCATCACGGTTGCGTGCTTCGAGCTCTCTCAAATCCAGAAAGCTTAGCAAGACGTGACCGCTGTCTTGTTGGACGCCGTATGATTGGAGCTTGAGCGGTGTGTCGTTCGCCCCTTTCAGAGCAAGGCGTCGATCGACATAGGTTCCGAAATGGGCGACCGCATCCAGAAAAACGATCGTGGCTGCTATGTCGGACGCCAAGAAGTCCGAGAACGGCCGCCCGACGCAATCTGTGCCAAGAAGGTCCGCCATGACAGCGTTCGCGGCAACGATTTTGTCGTGGCGACTGTCCAACAAAAGAGATGGAAGCGGCTGATGATGGACCAGTTGCTGGGAATCAGGATCGAGGAGCATGTCTCTTGATGCGCCAACAACTGCACTATGCCATTACGAAAAAACGTAATTTACGAAAAATCGTAAGGATCGCCTGTTAATTAGTCATAAAAATCAGGGCTTTGCCCTTTTCCACATCAGAACGCCCACGGCTATTCAGCCCAAATGCGCCGTGGGAAGCTGTTCGTGACAGACGACAGGAGTGGAAAATGACAATTAAGAGCCTCGGCGATCCTTATTCAGAAAAGACAGACCTGCGTCATGGCGCAGATTGCGGATGCGAAGGGTGCATCTCCGGTCATGGGCACGACCATGACCATGTTGAACCCCATCAGATGAATGCGGAACAAATGATGGAGCGGGCCGTCGAAAGCGCGATCGTCCGCTCTGTGTTCGGGCAGAATGACATTGGACGCCGTTCGTTCATGGGCATGATCGGCGGAACCACGGCTGCGGCGGCCTTGGCGTCTGTGTTGCCGGTCAAACAGGCCGTTGCGAATATTCTTGATGATCTGGGCCCGCCTGAGAAAACCGACCTGAACATCGGGTTCGTTCCGATCACCTGCGCGACGCCGATTATCATGGCGCAGCCGCTTGGCTTCTACGAACGCTACGGCTTGAACGCAGAAGTCATCAAGACAGCCGGTTGGGCGGTTGCACGGGACAAGTCCCTTTCGGGTGAATACGACGCAAGTCACATGCTGACGCCGATGCCTCTGGCGATGACACTTGGCGCAGGGTCCGTGGCGGAGCCCTATATCATGCCCGCCGTGGAGAACATCAACGGGCAGGCCATCGTTCTGTCCAACGAGCACCTCGACAAGCGTGACCCGAGCCAATGGAAGGGGTTCACATTTGGTGTGCCGTTTGAATATTCGATGCACAACTTCCTCCTCCGGTACTACGTCGCGGAGTTCGGCCTGGACCCCGATGTGGACATCCAGATCCGCGTGGTCCCACCGCCTGAGATGGTCG
>JAHDFG010000044.1 GCA_020628265.1 Pseudooctadecabacter sp.
TTGTCTTCCGCGAGACCGTGTCGCGCCGCGAGCTTCAGGGCGGCGCGCTGTTGCTCGCCTCTATCCTTGTGCTGATCCTTGCCCTTTAGGATCCGAGCGGGGACGCGCCGCCAAGGCGTGTGACCAGATGCGCCTCGTCATCATTGCGAAAGAACGGAACGGTCGGCGCGCCACGGCCCGTGATCCGTGCACTGACTTCGGCCAGTACCACTTCGGTGATAAACGGCAGGTCGAGGGTGCGGGCCTCGTCCAGTGGAACCCACTGCAGATGGCTCAGCTCATCTTCGGCGCCTGAGAAATCGTCAGGATCCGATGCGAGCGCAGCCGCATCTGCCAAAAAGAAGCGTGCGTCAAACCGGCGCGGGCGGCCTTCGGGCGTCACAGCGCGGAAGATGAATTCGAGGGCGCGGGCATCGGGCCTGTGCCCTGTGTCCGCAAACCTGCGCCAGTCGGGCGGGGCGTCTGGCCAATCGGCGCGATGGCCAAGGACTTGCGCCGTTTCTTCCCAAACTTCGCGAATGGCGGCAGCTGCGAGTGTTTCGGGGGAGAGTTGGCTCTCCTCGGAAAGGCGCTGCGCGTCAGAGGGGGACCGCCCGTTGTCGAATGGAATTTCGCTGTCGCCTGCGTCCACGGCCCCGCCGGGAAAGACGAATTTGTTCGGCATAAAGGCCGCTTTCGCACCGCGTTGGCCCATCAGGATGCTCGGCCGCGTCTCACGATCCCGCAGCAGGATTACGGTTGCAGCGTCGCGGATTTTAACGTCCATTGTTTGCCCCCTAGCATGGGCGTCAGGACGCGCCCCCAAATCCGTGCATGCGTCGCGCCCATTGGATTCCGACGATCATGCCCTTCAGTCTTGGCAAAAGGTAAAGCGACATCGAGACACATACAATCGTCAGCACCACGGCCATCACAAGCGGGTCGGGGCGCAGATATACGAAGGCCACATGCATCAGCACGCCCAAGATGTGGGCAACCAGAAGGATCGTCAGATAGGCAGGGCCGTCGTCTGCACGGTGATGATGCATAGGCTCCGAACACACGGGGCAATGATCGACGACCTTCAGGTAGCCCTCGAACAGATGTCCCTCACCGCAGTTGGGGCAACGCCGCCGCAGCCCGCGCATCATGGCGGGTTTAATCGGGCGGTCATCGACGGGCAAACTCTGCGACTGATCCATGGGGGCCTCATGCAGGGGGTGGGGATCCTGCTTATCTGCGCCTCAACCCTCCAAAAGAACAGGCGTGAAAGTGTCGCGGGGCGGGGGCTGGCAAGTTTTTTGAAAAATCTGCGACGGAAGTTCGACACAGGCCCGTTGAAGGAACATCGACGGCCCGAACGGGGCCGCGTTTAACAAGACAAAGGAAAGACAAATGAAGACTCCCCTTCTTGTGGCAGCAATCGCAGCAGGCATCACTCTGGCCGCAACCGCTGAAGCCCGTGACGGCCGCGGCGCTCATATGACACTGCCAACGTTCGAGGAACTGGACGCAAACGCCGACGGCGGCATCACGATCGACGAAGTCGAAGCTGCAATCGCAGCCGGTGCCGCAGCCCGCGTTGCCGAAGCTGACACCGATGGCGACGGCGCCCTGTCCGCCGAGGAAATGCTGGCCCGCGCCAGCGAAGAGCGCGCAGCACGCATGGCCGACCGCATCGCGGACCGGATCGAAAAGGCAGACGCCAACGGCGACGGTCTGCTGCAGCTTGAGGAAATTCAGGCACAGGCAGGTGACCGCGGCCGCCGTGGGCCCGAGCGCATGTTCAACCGTGCGGATGCCAATGACGACGGCACGCTGAGCGCGGAAGAATTCGCGCAAGCGATGGAGCGGATGGCCGAGCGCGGCGAGCGCGGCCCCCGTGGTGAGCGCAACGACGGCTAAGGCCGCCGGGCAAAGGGTGCTGCGCGCGTCTCCCCCGTGCGCGGCACCTGACCACGCCTTGTCAGGGGATATGGGAAATGGATAACTGCCGGCCAGATGTCTCACGCGCTGAACGATCAGACCGACGCCGAACTGTTGGCCGCCTTTGCGGGCGGCGACCGTGCGGCTGCAATGATTTTGACCCATCGGCTGACCCCTCGTGTGGTGGCGCAGGCCAAGCGGATGCTGGGCAATCAGGCCGACGCCGAGGACGTCGCACAGGACGCGATGATGCGCCTGTGGAAGATCGCGCCGGACTGGGACGCCGACCGTGCCAAGGTCACCACATGGCTTTACCGCGTGGTGGCGAACCTGTGCACCGACCGGCTGCGGAAGTCCGGACGCGCGATAGATCTGGATGCGGTGGCAGAACCGGCGGACGACACGCCTTCGGTGCAGGCCAATCTACAGGACGCCGCACGCGCAGACGCGCTGCGCACGGCCTTGGCCGATTTGCCGGAGCGACAGGCGCAGGCGGTTTCGCTGCGCCATCTCGAAGAACTGGGCAATCCGGAGATTGCCACGATTATGGACACCAACGTGCGAACGGTCGAAAGTCTGATTGCGCGGGGCAAACGTGCCTTGATTGCCAAACTGTCAGGGCGCAAAGCAGAACTGGGGTATGAAGATGACCAAGACTGACGAAACCGCATTGGAAGACGTCTTTGCCCGGATCAGGGCCGAGGACGTGCCCGTTCGCGATGCCCTGCTGGACCGTATCATGCTGGACGCGGACACGGTTCTTGCGGAGCGTCAGCAGACAACACCGACCGCGTCGCGCCCCGGACTGGGGGCCATGCTGCTGGACGCCATCGGCGGCTGGCCCTCGTTTAGCGGGCTTGCGGCGGCCACGGTGGCGGGTGTCTGGATCGGGGTTGCCCCGCCCGATGCAATTGGCAATCTTTCGGCCTCGATCTGGGGTGGCACTATCGAAGTGCCGCTGCTGGAAAGCGACGCCCTTTTGGGATTGGAAGGATAGACCATGACTGATCAAACGCCCCCCGCAGGCCGTTGGCAGCGCCGTCTTCTGGTCGCCTCCCTTGCGCTGAACCTTTTGATTGTCGGTGCTGTTGTTGGACTGGCTGTTTCCGGCGGTTCCAAGGGCGGGCCGCAACGGTTTGATCTGACCGCAGGTCCGGTGACCCGCGCGATGGAACCCGAACGGCGCGACCGTGTGCGGGATGCGTTGCGCGACAGTGACGTGTTCCGGCCTGCCAACCGCGCCGAGATGCGGGCTGACACGCAAGCCCTTTTGACGACACTCCGCGCTGCAACCTTTGACGAAGACGCTTTCCGTGCCGCCTTGACGCGGCAAAGGGCACGGCTTCAGGCAGGGCAAGAGGCCGTCTTGAACGCAGTCACCCGAGAGATTTCCGAAATGAGTGTCGAGGAACGCACGGAATTTGCCGACCGGCTGGAACAACAGCTGAGGCGGGGGCCGTCCCAGCGGAGCGGTGATCGGGACAACTAGAGGCGTGCCGCGCCCGAGCGGCGCTTTCAGGCGGCGGACAGGCTCACCTTATTTCGACCGCCATTTTTTGCGGCGTAAAGGGCGACGTCCGCTGCACTGACCAGTGCGCCGAGGTCGTCCATGACGTCTTCCGCATCGCGCCCGTCATTCAGGCTGACGCCAACAGAAACCGTCACGCGAACCTCTTGCCGGTCACCGCCCACATAAAACGGCGACGTGCCCACAAGGGCGCAAAGACGTTCAGCGGCTGTGCGGGCGTGCACCACGTCGCTGTTGGGGATCGCCACCAGAAATTCCTCACCTCCGATGCGGGCCAGCAGATCGACAGCGCGCAGATTGTCCTGCAGCCGCTGTGCGACCTGACGGAGGATTTCATCCCCCGCTGCATGTCCGTGGCGGTCGTTGATGTTTTTGAAGTGGTCAATATCAAGCACCATGATCGCAAACTGACGCCCGTTCCTGCGGCTTTCTTCCGACAGACGCGAAAGGTGGGGCATCGCATAGCGGCGGTTGAACAGACCCGTTAGCGGGTCGGTGATGGCAGCTTCCAATCCTGTTTCGACGGTGCGCCTTAGGGCGTCTGCCTCTTGTTTGGCTTGCAATAGAACGGCGCAGCGGTGGCGGATTTCTTCAGGCTCGACATCGGCGCAAATGATGTCGCTTGCCCCAAGGTCGAGCGCCATGGCCGCCGCATGTCGCGCATCTTTGGGTAGCAGCGCCAGTATGCCCGCGTGGCGCGAAGCGGAACGGCTTCGCAATTCGGACAGCAGGCGGAACAGGGGCTTGTCGTCAGACAGACCGTCGCGGAAATCGAGAACGAAGAGATCAGCGGCACAATGCGCGTCTGGCCCGCCCACAATCTGGGCAACCGGCGCACCCATCACTTGAGCGTTCGAAAGGCCGCCTTGCAATGCCGCAAGATCACCAACCGCAGCCGCTGTTGTCCCCGCAAGCAAGACACGAGCCGGTGCAATAAAGCCGCCAGACGCTTCGGCAAAACCGAGTGCAGTCCGCGTACCTTCGCGCATTCGCAATTCCTGACGGGCATCCCGCGCCCTGAGAAGGCTTCGGATGCGGGCCTGCAGGATATGGTCATCAAAAGGTTTGGTCAGCACGTCATCGGCACCCGCTTGCAGGGCGGCGACGCGGTCGCCCGGGGTGGGAAAGCCCCCCGTTGCGATAATCGGAATAAGGGACGTCTCTTCGTGCGATTTCAATTTCTGACAGAAGGCCATGACCGATGACGGACGGGCACAGGTATCGACAAGGATCAGATCGGGCGGAGAGGCCGCGATTTCATCCTCTGCCTCTTCAAGCGAAGCACAAGGGCGAACGCGGTATTGTGCGGCCAACAGTTTGACTTTCAGCACAATCCGGTTGGTTGCCACGCAATCAATGATAAGAATATCACCAGCCATTCTTGGTTCCTTCCGAGCATTCCCCCGATCTCGTTGGCCAAGTTTGGTTCAAAAATGGTTAAGAAACCCTTTCCGCAACGGTAATTATGAATCATGTCACCAGAACGCGCTGAACAGATCGCCATCTCGGCCTTGATATGGCTGTCCACAAACGAAGAGCTTTTGCCTGTTTTTCTTGGCTCAAGCGGGGCTTCGGCCACTGATTTAAGGGCGCAGGCGGACAGCCCCGCGTTCCTTGCCTCGGTGCTGGAATTCATCACGATGGATGATGCTTGGGTGATGGCATTTTGCGATGCTGAACGCCTAAAGTATGAAGAACCGTTACAGGCGCGTTATGCTTTGCCGGGTGCGGAGGCAGTGCATTGGACGTGAAAGCAAGCGGACTGCGCGGGCTGGTTTTTGACAAGGATGGCACCCTGTTTGATTTCAATGCGACATGGGGGGCGTGGGCCCGCCGCGTGCTTGAAGTCGAAACGCAGGACGATCCTGACAGATTGGTCCCGTTGGCCGAGGCCCTGGGCTATGATCTTGAGGCGGAGCGGTTCCACCCCCATTCCTTGGTGATTGCCAGCACAGCGGAAGAAACGGCGCGGGCCGCCATGCCTTATCTGGCGGAAACCTCGGTCGAGACCCTGCTGGGTCGCTGGAACAGGTTGGCCGCAGAGGCACCGCAGGTGGCCGCAGCTCCTTTGGTCCCATTGCTGCAGAGGTTCCGGCAACACGGTCTTGCTTTGGGTGTCGCAACCAATGACGCCGAAACGCCGGCGCGCAGCCATCTGCGGGCCGAAGGTGTCGAGGACATGTTCGATTTCATCGCCGGTTACGACAGCGGCTACGGGGGCAAACCCGCGGCGGGACAGCTGTTGGGTTTCTGTCAGGCGATGAACATTGCCCCCGAAGAGTGCGCCATGGTAGGCGACAGCACCCATGATCTTCATGCGGGACGGGCGGCTGGCATGGTTTGTGTCGCTGTCCTGACCGGTGTCGCGGAAACGGCTGAATTGGCCCCTCATGCTGATGTCGTCCTGCCGTCAATTGCCGCCTTGCCGGAGTGGTTGGGCCTTCCGGTCGCCTGACAAACACCGAACACGACATTTCGTGTCGCATATCGCAAGGATTGCGCCCGCGCTGGTGTCAGGGTGGGGGCAGCCGAAAGGAAACGCGATGTCCGATACTGCCCCAGCCCCCGAGAAAGCTCGCCGCCGCCGTTCCGGTGGACGGGCGGCCAATACCGCGAAACGTCAGACCGCAGGGATTGCTCAAATGCCGTGGCGGTTGCCCTTGAACACGGACCGCCCCACGGAACCCTTGGATGAGGCCGGTGTCGAGGCCGTGCACGATGGTGCTATGCGCATCCTTGAAGAAATCGGCATCGAGTTTCTGAACGAAGAGGCGCTGGAGCTATTCAAGAAAGCGGGCTGCAAAGTCGACGGCACCAACGTTAGAATGGGTCGTGATTGGGTGATGGAAATGGTGGGCAAAGCGCCCGACCAGTTCGATATCATCCCCCGCAACCCCGACCGCAAAATCACCATCGGGGGCGGGCATATCCTGTTTGGCAACGTGTCCTCGCCACCCAACTACTACGATCTGGAAATCGGCAAGAAGGTCGCGGGCAACCGTGAACAATGCGCCAACCTGTTGAAGCTGACCCAGTACTTTAATTGCATCCACTTTGCGGGCGGCTATCCGGTGGAACCCGTCGACGTTCATGCCTCTGTGCGTCACCTGGATGTTGTGTTCGACAAGATGACGCTGACCGACAAGGTCGGTCATGCCTACAGTCTTGGCAAGGAGCGGGTGGAGGACGTGATGGAGATGGTCCGCATCGCGGGCGGGCTGTCGGATGACGAATTCGAGGCCGCCCCGCGCATGTACACCAACATCAACTCGACCTCGCCGTTGAAGCACGATGTGCCTATGATCGACGGCTGTCTGCGTTGTATCCGGCGGGGGCAGGCGGTTGTGGTAACGCCCTTTACCTTGGCAGGGGCGATGGCGCCCGTGACCATGTCTGGCGCGGTGGCCCTGTCGATCGCGGAGGCGCTGTCGGCCATCGCACTGTTCCAATACGTCCGGCCCGGTGCACCGTGTGTGATCGGGACCTTCACCAGCAACGTCGACATGAAAAGCGGGGCGCCCGCATTCGGCACACCGGAATACATGCGCGCCACACAGATGACCGGCCAGATGGCGCGGTTCTACGGGCTGCCTATGCGGTCCTCGGGCGTTTGTGCTGCGAACGTGCCGGACGGGCAGGCCATGTGGGAGACGTCCAATTCGCTGTGGGCCTCCGTGCAATCAGGCACAAATATCGTCTATCACGCGGCCGGTTGGCTGGAGGGCGGTCTGGTGGCGAGCCCTGAAAAGTTCATCATGGATTGCGAAGTCCTGCAGATGATCCAGCGGTATCTGGAGCCGCAGATCAGCGCGACGACCGCCGCCGATATCGCTGTGGATGCGATCAAGGAAGTGGGGCCGAACGGGCACTTCTTCGGTATTGATCACACGCAAGAACGCTATGAGACGGCGTTTTACTCCCCGTTCCTGAGTGACTGGCGCAATTTCGAGGCTTGGGAAGCGGCGGGCGGTGTGTGGACCGCCGAACGGGCACACGCCATGTTCAAGGACATCATGGCCA
Organism: Pseudooctadecabacter sp.; assembly: GCA_020628265.1. GTDB lineage: Bacteria > Pseudomonadota > Alphaproteobacteria > Rhodobacterales > Rhodobacteraceae > Octadecabacter. The sequence goes on from JAHDFG010000044.1 coordinate 7,454, forward strand.
ATTTCGAAGCCCCTCCCATGGACGCGGGCATCCGGTCCGAGTTGGAGGATTTCGTCGCCCGCAGAAAGGCCGAAGGCGGCGCGCCGACCGACTTCTGATTGGTTTCGAATTTGGCGGTGCCAAATCCGACACCTGATTAATTTCGAATTTGCTTTGCAAATCCGACGGGGGCCAAAATTCATAGAATTTTGGCGGTGCCTCCGGCGGGAGTATTTGGAAACCAAAGACGGGAGGGCCTTGGACTATTTTATGCGGAACGGTTTTTTCGGCGGCATGTCAATGGCCGGGGCGGCATCGAACAGATCGCCCGTCAGATGGTCGCCGTTGGGGCGGTCCCAGTTTTGCATCCAAGGGGCAGTCGGGGCTAGATCGCCAGCCGCTGACCATTTGAAATACCCCAAAGCACCTTGTGCGGGGATCGGGTCACAGGCCACGGGGTTCTCAAGAACAAGGCCCATCTGGCCACCGAACCATTCGCTGTCGCTTTCCGAGACAATATCCACGACATCCACCTGACCGATGATGGCCCCTCGGACCAATTCGTCGGGGCGAGGGCACCGCACGCCATGTTGGGTCAACCGCCACGCGCCCCAGCGGTACTCCGCCTCCTTCATGCCAGTCGACGCGTGGAGTGCAATTGTGCGGCAATCCATCCGCCCCGCACGGATGGAGCCGGCGCTGCGGTTTTCGATTACTTTGCCACCGTGCAGGATCGCCCAGGCCCACGGCTGGCGGACGGAGAGGGCGAGAGGCGGCAGATTTTGCATGGCATGACATTTAGCCCACCGATAAGCTCCGTCCAAAAGGAGGCGGCATATGGGCATCACGCTGCGAACCGGCGATTTCAGGTCGTTTTTTGAGGCGCCCTTCTCGGCCTATGGGCCGGACAGTCCTTATGTGTCGCCTCTGAAGTCAGACCTCAAGCGGTTCTTGTCTCAGGAGAACCCGCTGATGAGTGGTGCAGGCGAGGGCGCATTGGCCTTTTACACAGCACACCGCGCCGGCCGCGTGGTTGGGCGTATCACGGCCCATGAACATGGCGCGTCGAACCGGCTGCACGGAGTGCGGCGGGGCTATTTCGGTTATTTCGATTGTGCCGATGATGCGGAGGCGGCTGCGGCGCTGTTGGGGGCTGTTGAGGATTGGTGTCGCGCGCGCGGGCTGAATGAGGTCGCGGGCAATTTCAATCTGACCGCGATGCAGCAAATCGGTGTAGTGACGGAGGGATTTGAACATGCCCCCTATCTGGACCAGATCTGGTCACCGCCGCATATCCCGCGACTGCTGGAGGGCTGCGGCTATAATAGGGCCTTTCCTATGGCGACCATGGAAGTGTGCGACCTGCAGGCTGCGCCGGACATCACCTTAGGTCCCAAGCATCGCGCCATTCTCGATGATCCGGCATTCACTTTTGTGCCGATCACACGGGCGAGTTTGCCCCGGCGATTGGAGGAGGCGCGCCAGATCCTGAACGCGTCCTTTGCGGACAATCCGATGTTCGTGCCGGTCTCTGCTGAGGAGTTCCACTTTCAGGCCAAGGACATGAAGTGGGTCATGGATAAACGGATATCGGCCGTGCTGCACCATGAGGGCAAGCCTGCGGGCTGCATCATTTGCGTGCCGGATATGAACCCGCTTTTGCGGCGTATCGGGTCACGGATCGGTCTGACGATGCCGTGGCATTTTCTGCGGCATCGGTTGACCAACCGGCGGGCGGTGCTGATCTTTGCGGGGATCATGCCGCATTTGCAGGGGAAAGGCGTGAACCCAGTCATTCTGGACCACGTAATGCGAAATGCCAAAGAGGCGGGGTATACGCATATGGGCAACACTTGGATTGCCGATGTGAACCCCATGAGCCTTGCGCAGGCGGAAAAGGCAGGCAGCACACGGATGCATCGGCTGCACCTTTTTTCCAAACACCTTTAGAGCAGCTTCAGGTATTCAAGAAGCGCGTCCTTCTCGGCGTCGGACAGGCGGTCGAAGGGGGTGTTGTGGCCTATGTTTGAGAAGCCGGGGCGGCTGGTGTCGAAGAGGCCAGGTGTGGACCAAGGTACATGATTCGGTGGCGGATCAAGGTCGATGCCGACACGGGTCAGGTCGAGGTGATGACCGCCGATAGTGAATACATTTGGACGCTGTGAGGGGCGCATCAGGTGCCAGAGGGTCGGCACTGAGCCGTTAGCAAGATAAGGGGCGCTAGCCCAGAGGCCGGTGAGGGGCGGGGCCGTCCGGCGCCCGCTGGCGCGGGCATCAATGAGTGGTGCAAAAGGCGACCTGTTGAGCAGCGCCGCCAGTTCGGTGACGGCATCTAAAGGAGGGCCTGCATCGGTGCCCATGTCGCCCTGCCAGTTTGGAAAGGTCTGCAAGCGCGGCAAGGTCAGGCTTGCATCATAGATGCCGTGGCAGGATGCGCAGTGATCCGCGTAGATATCGCGGCCGCTCGCCGCCAAAGACAGATTAATCGGGCCGGGAAAGGGTTGGGGGGTGTAGTCGTGCAGCCATTGGACGACGTCGCGGGCCGTGTCCTGTTGTGCGAGGGCGGCCTCGGCGCTCAGGCCCATGCTGGGGATTAGAAACGCGCTGATGACCGCGGCCATGCCGCGAGTTTTGGTCTCGGACAAGGGGCCTGCTTGGCTCTCGTCCGTTGAGGCGATGCCGTCCATCCCGTAGACGCCATTGGCAAGAAACATGTTGCGCAAGGTCCGCCCACCCAAAGCAGGAATGGACGTGAAGTAGGGTGCATCGCCGACTTGGTACAGGCCGGAGTGAAAACGGAAGCTGTCGTATCCGTTTGTCGCCCCGATGTGGCTTGGCGCGAACGGCAATAGCGCGCCATAGCGGTTCGCACGGTCTTGTAATTCTTGCTCCAGTTGGGGCCAGACCACATAACGCAAGGTCGCGCGTTCTCGCCATGTGGTCTCGGGAAACCGCGATCTGACCACAGCCATGATGTTGGTAGGATCGTTCCCCTGTGCGCGGAGCGTCGAAAACAGGGTTTCGGTGTAGGCTGCGAGGTTGAGGGAGGCATTCGTGCCGCCCAGCCAGACGACGTCCGCGTTGGGCGCGCCGGTGGCATCATAGGTCACAGCACTATGGCACGTCGCGCACCCCATGTTTGAGATCTCAAAGGAAAGGGGCGTAAATCCTACGGTCTGGCCGCGTACCAAGCCTAAAGGTGTGCCCTCGGGCGGGGAGGGCAATGTATCCGGCCAATTGGCGATCTGGTCTGGCACATGGAGGCCAAAGGGGCGGAACAGGTCTTTGACGGGCAGACGAGCGGCCAGATCCCGATTACCGTCAGCGGCATCCAGAGCGAGCGCGGCTTCAACGAGTTTCCAGGGCAGGGCGCTGGTTTGCAGGGTCTCTGCGTTCAGCCCGCCCCAATCCCCATAAGCAAAGGCCAGCAGGCCACGTTCTGCGCTGGTTCTTTGGTCTGGTTTGTAAGCGGACAGATCGGCCTGCGCCCGAAGGGTCAGCGACGCGGGGATCGTCGCGGCAACAAGCGCAAAGAGCGCGCCAATCAGGATGATCCAACGTCTCATCCCGTCATGTTGCGGTGTCAGGAGGGCCCCGCCAAGTCAGGCCCTCCTGACCTTGTGTCTTAGCCGCCCAGACAGGTGACGTAGGCGTCGGTCAGTCCCAGCAAGGTCGCGCGGTAGTGGTCCGGGCCAAGTTCAAAATTGAACCCGATTGGGTCGGCTTCGGCTGTGCCTGCAGCGCTACCTTCACGGACAACATCGGTCCAGGCCCCGCGGGTTTGCGGATCGGACATCACGCAAGTGACGTTGTCGTTGGCAATCAGCTCTTGCAGTTCCATCAGTGTGTCCGGCGACGGGGCCGACGTGTCGTTGATCGCCACAGCGGCAATCGCCAGACGGTCAAACCGGTTGCCAAAGTACTGGTAGGCGTCATGGGGCACAACGATTTCGCCAGCAGGCGCAGCGGCGAGTTCGGTGGCAATTTCAGCCTCAAGCGCCTTAAGATCGGCCTGTGCCATGGCGGCGTTCGTGGCATAGGTCGCCGCGTTGTCGGGATCCATTTCGGACAGGGTGTTTGCGATGATCGTCACCCAAGCGGAGGCAACGCGGGGATCGAGCCACGCATGGGGGTCGACTTCGGCCGTGTCTTCGTCGCCATGGTAACCGTGATCATCACGGGCGTGCTCGTCGTGATCGTGCGCGTCATGTTCGTCATGTTCGTGTTCATCATGTTCTGCATGGTCATGCTCGTCATGATC
>JAHDFG010000045.1 GCA_020628265.1 Pseudooctadecabacter sp.
ACCCAGACGCCGCGCCCCTGCTGCGTTTCTTCATCGAATTGGTAGACGCGCACGGCAGCGTCAATTTCGAACCGGTCGGCGCCTGCCCCGCCGTTCAAGGTGTCATCCTCCTGCCCGCCGTTCAGCGTATCGTCGCCGTCTCCTCCGCGCAGACTGTCTTGCCCGGCAAGACCGCTCAGGCGATCGTTGCCAATGCCACCAAACAGGCCATCGTCGCCATCTCCGCCGAAAAGGCGGTCGTCGCCACGACCCCCATAAAGCTGGTCATCGCCTTCGCCCCCAAAAAGGCCATCCGCGCCATCGGCGCCACGCAACACATCATGGCCCGTTCCGCCGTTCATGCGATCGTCACCACGCCCGCCATGCATGATGTCATCGCCCGCGTCGCCCCACAAAAGGTCGTCGCCGTCATAGCCGGAGACGCGATCGTTGCCGTTTCCACCATAGGCATAATCATCGCCGAAACCGCCGTTGATATCGTCGTTGCCATCATCTCCATGCAGTTCGTCCAACCCACCGTTGCCGCGGATTGTGTCATTCCCGTCCTCACCGGCGATCTCATCACCCTGATCGCCGCCACGTAGATCATCATCACCAGTTCCGCCGACAATACGGTCATTGCCCGCACGGCCAAAGACGGTGTCGTGCCCCCCGAGCGCGAAGACCTCATCATCGCCATTCGTAAGCGAAAGAACATCGTCGCCTTCGCTAGGCTCCCCGACCGGAGCAATAACCGGAGGCGGACCGGGCAAAAGTTCAAAGGGATCAACGGGTTCTATTTCAGTCTCAAGCGGAACGAGGTCAAACACACCTAGCAGGTCCTCACCATCCCTCCCCGTGTAGACCACCTGCAATTCCCCGTCTTCAGAGATGCGGACATCGTCGGCATAAACCTCCGAGCCTTCCGGCAGTACAAAGCTGTCGGGCCAGACCTCATTGAGCAACAACGTGCCATCTTCCGAGTACTGCTCAATGCGGTCCTCAAGGCCATTCTCTCCCCAAAACCAGACGACAAAACCTCCATCCGGCGTCGCGAATACTTCTTGGACCCGCTGATCCAAAGCCCTCGTACTTGGCACCAGCACCAGCGATTTCAGACCCTGTGTGTCTTCAACAAAGGCCCCCATTTCCTGATCGCCTTCGGGGCCGACACGTCCATAGGAATATCCGACCACACCTTCACCCAAAGGTCGGATGGAAAGTGTCTGAGGCTGCAGCGTACTTTCGTTCGGCAGCGCATCGGGGTATTCCGTCACCGCGCTGACGGTCCCGTCCTCGAATATGTCAACGATGGCCGCGCTGTAGCTCGTTGTGACGCTACCGTCTTCGCCAAGTGTTTCGCGTGTTACGCCAAAAATGAACGATCCTTCGTCCCCCAATGGCACAGCCTGACCGAGTGTGTTGGTGTGAAGCGCCCCGCCAAAGCCCACGTCCAACGTTGTGACAACGTCGACCCCATCGGCTGTCGTGTAGGTGAAGGTGTAACTGGTATCAGTCGGACCAAGGTCGACATCCAACGCCCCGCCAGAAGCATCCAGATAGCCGTTTGGACGCGGATCAAGGGGCGCCGTGATCGGTGTGAGGGGGGACAGAAGATTTAACATAACGATATCCTTGGATTACTCGTAAAGTGCCTTGGAGTTGGCACATCAAGGCGCAGCAGGGGTCGCCTTGATGCCGGTTGGTTTGAATCTAAAGGAGCCCGATATCGTCCTCGATCAGGCCGGATTTGCGCATGAGCTCGTCAAGGTCGGTGTTGAGCAGTGTGATGTCCACGTCGCCCGCCGTGATGACCACCGACGTTCCAACCTGTGCAAGGCCCGCTGTTGCAAGGCTGTCGCCCGTGCCGGACAGGTCCAGAATATCCTCGCCCGCCTGAAAATCACGGATCGTATCGCTGCCGTCGCCGTTTCGGAAGATGAAGGTGTCGGACCCGTGTCCCCCGACCAGAACATCGTCACCGGTGCCGCCCGTCAGGATATCGGCGTCTCGTCCCCCGAGGAGGAGATCATCGTCTGCCCCGCCAAAGAGGCTGTCCTTGCCAAGGCTGCCACGCAACTCGTCGCGGCCGTCATCGCCGCGCAGGATGTCGTTGGATTTGCCCCCCAACAGGTAGTCATCACCGTCATTGCCCCGCAGGGTGTCGGCTCCGTCACCGCCATAAAGGGTGTCACGGCCAAACCCGCCGCGCAAATCATCCTCCCCTTCATTGCCCGCGATCCGGTCGTCGTTGTTGCCGCCCAGCAGGAAGTCGTTTCCGAACCCGCCGTAGATCTTGTCCTGACCCGCACCGCCATGGACGTAATCATTGCCGGCACCGCCAAACATGATGTCGTTGCCAAAGTTGCCGAACATGTCGTCTGCGCCACTGTCACCGTACATCCGGTCACCACCCAAACCGCCGTACATCAGGTCTTCACCGTTACCACCAAACAGCGTGTCAAACCCGCCCTCGCCCCGGATCACATCATCCATCTCGGTGCCATAGAGCGTGTTCTTCGCTCCGTCTCCGAAGACAGCCAGACCTTGCGTCGGTGATACTGGGGTGAAGTCCCCAAGATCGTAGACAAATGCCTGTTCGGGTACGCCAAAATCATCGGTCGCTCCCAGCAGCGTGGCCCTCACGATGCCCCATGCGTCTTCGTATTCGACCTGCATACCCAACGGGGTCAAAACCACGTTCAAGGGCGTTCCATCGGCGACACCAGGACCACTCCGGACCATATCGACCGCGCCATCTCGAATGACCGCGGCGCGCAGATAATCTACGGACCCAGTTCCATCAAAACCTGTCGGGTCGACCCAGAACAGCATGTCTGTGCCATCCGTAGATGTCGCAACGACGTTCTGCGCCATCCGCCCGGCGAGTGTTTCGAGTGCAATAAATTCTTCAAAAGTCATCGTAATATTCCCCCAAGAATAGATGGTTTTTGACCGTCAAGCCGACCAGCACCGGTGAGCATCGGGTCCACAAAGGGCGTCACAGCAGGAATGACGCCTCATCAATGTCTTCGGCGTCGGTGTTCTCCAACCGGATCACCACGTCGCCCGCCTCAATAACGGCTGTGCTCTCATCCTGACTGAGGAAAATATCGTCGAAGGTCAGCCCCATGGACGACAAGTCAATCTTGTCTGAACCATTGCCAAAGTCTTCGATCACATCCGAGCCATCGCCCGAGTCAAATGCAAAGATATCGTCGCCGCGTCCGCCCTTCAGCAGGTCGCTGTCCACACCGCCATGGATGTAGTCATTGCCCGTTCCGCCGTAGATCTGGTCGTCATCATCCGCGCCAAACAGCCTGTCGTCGCCGGAGTTGCCCCAGATCATATCGTCGCCGTTGTCCGTTACCGGATCACCTTGGTCATCGGGGACGTTCAATTCGTCAGGGAAGCTCGGGTCGAGCCCGCCGTAGACCACGTCGTCGCCACGACCGCCCACGATGGTGTCACTGCCTTCGCCGGCAAAGATCGTGTCGTTGCCTTCGTTGCCGGTGATGATGTCGTCGTCGAAGCCCGCGTTGACGATGTCATCGCCGCGCCCTGCCGTGATGCTGTCGTTGTCGTCGCCAGTAGTGATGATGTCGTCGCCACGGCCACCGTAGACCGTATCCTTATCATCATCAGGGTCCGCATCACCGGGCAGGAACGGCGGCACAGGGCGGTCGGTCCCGCCGGAAATGCCTGTCAGCGGATCAATGTTACCGGAGGTGTCGATAACGTCGTCGCCCCAGTCGCCAGACACGATGTCCTGACCGTTGCCGCCAAAGATCGTGTCATCGCCACTTTGCCCGCGCAGGATGTCGTCCCCGTTGTCGCCGTACATGGTGTCGTTGCTGCCACCGCCGACCAATTCGTCATCACGGTTGCCGCCATACATCAGGTCCTTGCCGCGACCGCCATAGAGTGTGTCCTCGCCACCATCGCCGTGCATCACGTCGTTGGACTTGCCGCCATACAGAATGTCGTGGTCCTTGTTGCCGTGCAGCTCGTCATGGCCGTCCCCCCCATAAAGGGTGTCCCGCCCGTCACCGCCGGACAACGTGTCCTCACCGCGGAAACCGCGCAGGGTGTCATTGTTCTTGTCGCCGAAGATGTCGTCGTTGCCATATCCGCCATCGACAAAATCATTGCCTTCACCGCCTTGCAGATAGTCGTTCTGGCTGCCGCCGTAGATGATGTCGTCACCTTTGTTGCCAAAGATGCTGTCTTCGCCAGTGTTGCCATGCAGCGTGTCGCCGCCTGCCCCGCCCTTGATGACATCCCAACCGGACCCACCTGAAATGAAATCATGCCCGTCGCGGCCAAAAATCTCGTCGTCGCCGTCACGGCCGTAAATCGTGTCACGGAATTCCGTACCAACGGCCACTTCGTACTTCGTCTCCTCCACGATCTCCGTGAAGGCCTCGATGGTGTTCAGGCCGATATCAAGGATCGCGCCGGCGCCCGTATCGAGGACCACGTCCATCCGCACTAGGCTGCCTTCGATGTCGGTGCTGTCATACTCGATGCCAAGACCGACCTGCCCATCTTCAACCGTGACAGAGCTGTCTGCGGGTACGGCCACCACCTGAATGGGGCTGCCTGTCTCTAGACCGGGCCCGATGGCTGCAAAGGCTTCTGCGTTGCCCGGCAGACCGGTCATACCATCGGCATCAACAAGGGTCAGATACAGCTCATTCACGCCTGGCATATCGGGTTCAACTTCTTCCCAGATAAAGGCTGATGTGCCGTCGCCAAGATCCACTGTCATGGACACGCCAATCACGGCGCCGTCGGCAATACGAGAGTCTACAAGTTCAGAGATTGTGGTCATTTCGTTGCCCCCCCAGGCATGTATTGGCCGATCCCTAGAAGAGGGGCCCGCACAACTTTAGATAAGCATGCGCCATTTCACGCCTTCCCTCAAGACCAAGGGGCAGTCTTCATCAAGACGAGACGGCCTGTTTCTGATACTGAAACAATCTGTTCAAAAATCGCACAAAAAAGGCCCGTCCCTTCAAAAGGTACGGGCCTACGCGTCATAAAATCTGGTCTTTGAAATTAACCGACAGCAGCGCCGTCTTCACGCCAAACGGCGATGACGGACGACCGAGGTTTGCCTGCCCCGTCAGGCCAGGAGCCGCCAGGGTGCTGGATGCCCACGAAGGCAACCGTGCGGTCGGTGTTCCATGTCAGACCGGTCACTTCGGACCCATTGGGGCCGGTCATGAAGCGGGCGATTTCGCCGGTCTCGGGGTGCCCCACCAGCATCTGGTTGTTGCCCATGCCGGTGAACGCGCCTTCGTTGCTGTCGTCGCCGTCCGTCTGGATCCAGACAAGGCCCTTGCTGTCCACCTGCATCCCGTCGGGCGAGTTGAACATATTGCCTTCGGTGACATTCTCGGAGCCTGCGTAATCGCCCAGCCCCACGACAGGGTTACCGGCCATCACATAAAGATCCCAAGTAAAGTCCACTGCCCCGTGGTCACCGCCCTCAGGCCGCCAGCGCACGATCTGACCATAACGGTTTTCCTCGCGCGGGTTGGGGGAGCCAGCAACCGGTTCCGCCAGATCACCGCCCTTGTTGGTGAACCCTTCCGTCCGGCGGGAGTTGTTGGTCAGGCAGCAATAGGCCTCGGCCAGTGTCGGCGACACGGCCACCCACTCGGGACGGTCCATGGTGGTTGCTTGCACAGCCGATGCGGCCTGACGGGTCAGGATCGCGATCATGGCTGCGTCCATGCCCGTGGCTTCCGGCGTCAGGGCCAGCCATTCACCGGTGCCGTCTGTGTTGAACTTGGCGGCAAACAGGCGGCCGTTGTCCAGCAGACCTTCGGTGCTTTCACCTTCTGACCACGTGGCGTCGGAGACGTATTTGTACATGAACTCGCCGCGTTCATCGTCGCCCATGTAGACCACGATGCGTCCGTCATTGGCCTGCGTCATCGCCGCATTCTCATGCTTGAAGCGGCCCAGTGCTGTGCGTTTCACTGGCGTGGAGGTCGGATCAGCAGGGTCGATTTCCACAATGTAGCCAAAGCGGTAAGGCTCATTCGGGGTCTGGCTGATGTCGTAGCGCGCCTGCAGGGTCTCGTACTGGTAGCGGCTGGATGTGCCGATGCCGTAGCGTTTGAAATCCTCGGACAGCTCAAGGTCTGCGTCGGTGGAGCCGAAGTAGCCGTTAAAGTTCTCTTCACAGGTCAGGTAGGTGCCCCACAGCGTGCGGCCCGACCCACAGTTGTTCATCGTGCCCAGAACAGTCGTGCCCTCAGGGTCATCAGCCGTCTTCAGCATGTCGTGACCGGCGGCGGGGCCAGCGATGGTCATCGGCGTGTTGTGGTGGATACGGCGGTTCAGGGGGCTGTCGACGACGACGCTGTAGCCGTCCTCGCCCATGGCGACTTCCATCACGGTCACACCCTGCAGGTTCATCAGGGTCTGGATCTCGTCACCGGTGTAGGTGTCGGTGCTGGCGATGTTGATCTTGGGGTTCACATACTCGTGGTTCACCGCAATCACCTCGCGGCCGTCCACGTTGAACAATTCCATGCCATCGGTGTTCTCGCCAAAGATGCGGTCGGAACCTTCAAGGCCGTGCCCATCAGCAAACTCCGGCGCGTCCGAGAACAGCTTGTCACCCCAGCGGGCCACGGTCTTCCACTGGTAGCCCTCGGGGACGTGGATGTCGAAATCGGTGGCGATATCGATGGGTTTGAACCCGAAATCGGTGGCGTTTTCGGCAAGTGCTGTGGTGGACCGCAACATGCCTGCGCCCATGACAGCTGCGCCAGAGCCCAGAACCAACATCCGGCCAAGGAACCCGCGGCGGGACATGGCGGCGTCAATCACTGCGTCGAAATCGGTGGTTTCAGGGGCCGGACGCTGCAATTCGTCCCAGTCGTCCCAGCTTAGATCAGTTGTATCGGTGGCGTGCGCGTCTTTCATCGTGGCAACTTCCTTGTCTTTCGGACCGCCCCTTGCAGCCCGCTCGCGCGCTAACTGATCTGCAAATGTAACAACCCCGCCGAGGATTCATGTCGGCGGGGCGAAAGTTTCGTAACAGTTCTGCAAAGTTTCAGGCTAGAGAAGCTCGATCTCTTCCTCGACCGGATCGGCGGCCTCGGCCTCGGCTGCGGCCTCTTCGATCAGGACTGCGCTTTCCTCCGGTGGCAGGAACAGGTCCTCCGCGACAGGTTCGGGCACCACTGGTTCTGCCGGAACGATCGGCTCGACCGGCTCTGCAGGAACGATCGGCTCGACCGGCTCGACCGGTGGATCAAGGAACAGGAAGTCGGCCTCTGACAACTGGCTGCTGTCCACCTTCAAAAGGCGCAAGGTGCTGTCGCCTACCTGCACCAATGCGTCCTTGCCATCTTGCGAAATGACAATGTCCGCAAATTCAATGCCGGCGTCGCTTGCGATCACGTCGGTGCCAAGGGTGAAGTCCTTGACCGTGGCCTCCCCCGCATCGCCGCTGGTTCCAAAGGCATCCGCCCCGTCACCGCCGATCAGCAGGTCTGCGCCGCCGCCTGTGGCCCACAGTTGGTCTGCCCCATCGGCACCGCGCAGCACGTCATCGCCCTCGCCGCCAAACATGACGTCGTCGCCACGTCCACCGTGCATCATGTCGTTGCCAGCGCCGCCATACATTTCATCGGCACCGTCAAAGCCAGACACCTTGTCGTCGCCTTCGCCGCCTTCGATGTAGTCGTCACCGAAGCCGCCGTTCATGTCGTCATTGCCAGCGCCACCGAACATATCGTCCTGACCACGGTTGCCACGAATGAAATCATCCCCTTCGCCGCCGTACAAACCGCCTACACCCTGCGCACCTTCGGACCGAGCACCATCGCCGCCGTCGCCACCACGCAGATCGTCATTGCCTGCGCCGCCATCGATGTAATCGGTGCCGTCACGGCCATTGATGCTGTCCGCACCTTCGCCGCCGTAAAGACCGCCTGCAGGGTCTTCGCCAGGAACGTCAGACGGGATCAAAGCGTCGTCACCGCGACCGCCATCAATGCTGTCGTCGCCGTCACCGCCAATGATCCAGTCCTTACCGCCAAGGCCTTTGATCGTGTCATTGCCGCCCAAAGCGTCGATCACATCATCACCGGTGGTGAGGCTCAGCACATCGTCGCCCTCGGTCGGCATAACTGGATCAACGGGCGGCAAAGGCGGCTCAATCGGTGGCTCCGCCACCAGCGGCAGAAGGTCCAGTTCCAAGCCCCGCACGTCCGGCGTCGCCGCAAGTGTATCGAGGGTAAAGAGCACTTCAAGCTCGCCTTCATCATTGACGATCACCGAAGTCAGCAGCGCATCAGCCACAAAAGGCACGCCTGCATCTGTCAGAACGTCGCGCCCGATGATGTCCTCAGCCAGAACATTCCCGTCCGCGTCGAACTGTGTGATCCGCGCAAGCCCGGGTTCATCCCCACCGTTCTGCTCTACCAGAAGGAGGCCGCCATCGTCCAAGGCCACAATCTGGCCCGCGCCAAACACATCGCCCCCCAACCGGTCACCGATCAGATCTTCGTCTGCAGGGTCGATCACTCCGTGAGAGTATCCGAAATCGCTTGGCAGTCCCAAGGTGTAGCCAATCCGACCATCGCCCAGCGCGTAAATCTCTGCATCAACAGGATCCCCCACCACGGCAAAAGGCGTCAAAGCAGGTTCAGTCCCAACCACGTCAATCCCGCCGGTCTCAGTTGGGGCAAGCTCGACAAATTCAAAGCTTACAAAGTCCTCGGGGACAAGTGGGTTCTCACTCGGATTTACGGCCCGCGTCAGCAGCACGAAGGAGGACAGATCAGCGCCAAAGACCACCGCCTCGTCCTGCAAAACCTCAAATCCGCCTGTCAGCGTAATGTCTTGTGTTGTCGCAACACCCGCGCCATCGGTGTATTCCACCGTGACCACTGTTGTCCCATCTTCGGTTCCCGGCGCAGTTTGCGTCACGCGCATGCTGCCACCGTCGGCGTCAACATTTGCGGCTTCTTCCACCTGAACACCCTGCAAAGGGCTGATGGTTGGGCCCGCTGTCAGGCTTGTGTCCGCTGGCAGCGCAGCGGCAGTCAATTCGGTCAGTACGTTAAACGGCATTCGTCATTCCCCCAGAACTCAATCATACGGCCATAAAGAAGCCATAGTTCCGCAACATTGGCGAGAAAAATGGGAAAATTGTCGCCGTTGTCACCCCGATCCCGCCGCTCTGCTTGGCATTGTCCATGACTGAACAACAATCGCAGGCCCCAGACCTACAAAAACGCACCCTCAGAAAGAAAATTCCAAAAACCACACCCAAAACGACATTTTTGCGATTCTGCCTGTTGACGCCTTTTTGCGGGCGCGGCATAAACCGCTCATCGCAAAAGGAGACCTTGGGATGAACACCGTCCTAGTAATTGTAGGAAGAACGCGCATGGGCCGGTAACGGTTGACCAGATTGGTTCCCATGCGCCTCCGAAATTCTCGGGGGCTTTTTTATGCGACAAAGACACGAACGGCAGCTGCAAAAGAGGATAGAACAATGTCAGCTCAAATGACCGGCGCGAAAATGGTGGTTCAGGCTCTGATTGATCAGGGTGTGGACACGGTATTCGGATATCCCGGTGGCGCCGTCCTACCGATTTACGACGAGATCTTTCAGCAGAACTCGATCAAGCACATTCTGGTGCGGCACGAACAGGGCGCGGTGCACGCCGCCGAAGGCTATGCACGCTCCACAGGCAAGCCCGGTGTGGCGCTGGTGACCTCTGGCCCCGGGGCCACGAACGCGGTCACCGGCCTGACGGACGCGCTGATGGACAGCATTCCGATCATCGTCTTCACCGGTCAGGTGCCGACCTTCATGATCGGCTCTGACGCCTTCCAAGAGGCCGACACCGTGGGCATCACCCGCCCCTGCACCAAACACAACTGGCTGGTCAAAGAGACAGACGCGCTGGCGCCCACCATCCATGAGGCGTTTCACGTCGCCACGTCCGGTCGCCCAGGCCCCGTTCTGGTGGATATCCCCAAGGACGTTCAGTTCGCATCCGGCACCTATGCCAAGCCGAACCCCTCCAAGTCGCACTATCATCCGCAGGTGAAAGGCGACATCGAAGGGATCACCGATCTGGTGGCGGCTATGGAAAAGGCCAAGCGCCCGCTGTTCTATACGGGCGGCGGCGTCATCAACTCCGGCCCTGCCGCGTCCCAGCTGCTGCGTGAATTGGTCGAGGCCACGGGGTTCCCGATCACGTCCACCCTGATGGGTCTGGGTGCCTACCCTGCCTCCGGCGAACACTGGATCGGGATGCTGGGCATGCACGGCCTCTATGAGGCGAACATGGCGATGCACGACTGCGATCTGATGATCAACATCGGTGCACGTTTTGACGACCGGATCACAGGCCGCATCGACGCGTTCAGCCCGGGCTCCAAGAAAGCCCACATCGACATCGACCCTTCGTCCATCAACAAGGTGATCCAGACGGACATCCCGATCATTGGCGACGTGGCCCATGTGTTGGAAGACATCCTGAAGGTCTGGAAGTCCCGCGGTCGCAAGACCAACGCAGAAGAGGTCACGAAGTGGACCCACCAGATTGGCGAGTGGAAGAAGGTCAACTGTCTGGCCTTCACGCAGGAAAGCAAGACGATCAAGCCCCAGCACGCGCTGGTCCGCCTTGAGGAGCTGACCAAGCACCGCAAGGACCGCTACATCACCACCGAAGTGGGCCAACACCAGATGTGGGCCGCACAGTACCTTGGCTTCGAGAACCCCAACCAATGGATGACATCCGGCGGCTTGGGCACCATGGGCTACGGCTTCCCTGCGTCCATCGGCGTGCAAATGGCCCATCCCGATGCGCTGGTCATCAACGTGGCTGGCGAAGCGTCCTGGCTAATGAACATGCAGGAAATGGGCACGGCGGTGCAGTATCAACTGCCCGTCAAACAGTTCATCCTGAACAATGAACGTCTGGGCATGGTCCGCCAGTGGCAGGAGCTGCTGCATGGTGAGCGCTATTCCTCCAGCTGGTCCGAAAGCCTGCCGGACTTCGTGAAGCTCGCCGAAGCGTTTGGGGCCAAGGGCATTATCTGTTCCGACCCTGCTGATCTGGACGATGCGATCATGGAAATGCTGAACCATGACGGGCCGGTCATTTTCGACTGTCTGGTGGAAAAGCACGAAAACTGCTTCCCGATGATCCCGTCGGGCAAGGCGCACAACGAAATGCTTCTGGGCGAGGCCGAAACCCAAGGTGTCATCGACGCCAAGGGGTCGGTGCTGGTGTGATGCCTGCCCTGACAACGAAGAAAGGCGGCCCCATTGGGACCGCCCTCCTTTGTCGAAACGAACCGGTT
>JAHDFG010000046.1 GCA_020628265.1 Pseudooctadecabacter sp.
ACAGATCGGCAGACACCGTTCCCGGCGTCAGGGTGATTGTGCCTGCAAGGATCGTAATGGCTTCGGGTTGGCGCAGCTCAAGCGGGATGTCGATCCATTGGGACCGAAGGCGCGCGTTGGATCGGGTCAGGATCAGCCAAGCGACCTGCACGTTCGCAACAAGGATATCCCAGAGCACGATGATGACGTAGACGATCATCTTGCCCAGTTTGAAACCGGCCGGCCTGTCTGGCCACCAATTCGCGGTCAGTCGCGGAATGATCACACCAAGGATCAGCCCGAAGACGGCCATGCCATAAGAAAACTGGTTCTGCAGCAGGATCCAGACAATCGCCATCAGGACAGTCAGGAACGGGTGCGGGAACAGCCAGTTGAGGAAACGGGTCATGTCAGTATCCCTCCGCCGGTGTGCTGAGCTTGCCCGGCGTCTCGGTCACGGTTGCGATATAGGGGGCCGGATCAAACAGCTGATCGGCCGTGGCAATCATGTGGTCGTGCACGTAGCCGCCCAGCACAGTCAGCGCCACCGACAGGGCCAGAAGCCCGCCGACAGCCATCAGCGCCGTGGTCGCGGGTGCATCCTTGAAACCTGCGTCCTCGCCTGCCTCGACGCTGTTGGCTTTCCAGAAGACCGTGCTGCCCGCGCGACCGAAGCCCACCACAGCGATCAGGGAGGAGGCAAGGATCACCGTCCAGATCAGCCCCGCCGATCCGGTCTGATAGCCTGCGTCCAAAATCAACAGCTTGCCGATGAAGCCCGACAGCGGCGGCAGGCCCGCCATGGCGATGGCGGCTGCAAAGAACAGGCCGGAGATCACAGCAGCACCCATCACCGGCGGCATGGCGCGCAGTGCCAGCGATGCGCGGCTGTGCCCCACCAGATCAACGATCAGGAACAAGGCCGCGCCCGCCAGTGTCGAGTGGATGATGTAGTATAGTGCCGCCGCGATGGACGTGGGCGTAAACATGGAAATCGACACCAGCACCATGCCCATTGACCCGATCACAGCGAAGGCCACCAGACGGTCCAGCTTCTTGGCTGCCAGCACACCGATCATGCCCAACGCAAGGGATAGCAGAGCCGCCGGTTGCAGCCAGACGCTGAACAACCCGTCGGTGGCCGCCAAGTCCGGCGGGAAGATCATCGTGTAGACGCGAATGATCGCATAGGCGCCCACCTTGGTCATGATCGCGAACAGTGCCGCGACAGGGCCCGGCGCCTCAGCATAGCTGCTGGGCAGCCAGAAGTGCAGCGGCACAAGTGCGGCCTTGATGGCGAACACCAGTAACAGCAACACAGCTGCCACGCGGATGCCCACGGTGGCCTCTTCCCCAATCAAATCCGCCCGCAGTGCAAGGTCGGCCATGTTGAGCGTCCCCGTCTCGGCATAGATCGCGCCCAGCGCAAACAGGAACAGGGTCGAGCCCAGCAGGTTGAACAAAACGTATTGTACGCCCGCACGCAGGCGTTCGTTCCCACCCGCGTGGATCATCAACCCGTAAGAGGCAATCAGCAGAACCTCGAAGAACACAAAAAGGTTAAAGAGGTCGCCCGTCAGGAAGGCCCCCATGATCCCCATCAACTGGAACTGGAACAAGGCGTGGAAGTGATTGCCCCGCGCATCCCACTCTGACCCGATGGAATAGATCAGAACCAAAAGGCCCAAGACAGCCGTCAACAGCACCATCATCGCAGACAGGCGGTCGCCCACCAGAACAATGCCGAACGGCGCCGCCCAATCGCCCAGCTGATACAACATCACCGTGCCGTCAGCGGTCGCCCAGACAAGTCCCGCACCAATGGCGATCAGGGCCAATGTTCCAGCGAGTGAGAACACCCGCTGGATGCCAATGTGGTACCGCGCAGCCAGCACGATAAACGGGGCCAGCATAGCGGGCAGAATAACGGGGGCTACAAGCCAATGGGTCATACCACGCCCTCCTCGTCTTCATCGACGGGCGGATCGTTCACGCTGTCGTCGTTAGACCCCAGGTAGGACCCCAGCGCGATCATCACGACCACGGCTGTCATCCCGAAGGAGATCACGATGGCCGTCAGAACCAGAGCCTGCGGCAGCGGATCAGTGTAGGTTTCCGCATCCGTCAGGATCGGTGGCGCACCCACGGTCAGACGACCGGACGCAAACAGGAACACGTTCACCGCATAGGTCAGTAATGACATGCCCAGAATAACCGGAAAGGTCCGCATCCGCATCACAAGGTAAAGGCCCGCGGCGGTCATCACGCCAATGGCTGAGGCAACAAGCACTTCCATGTCACACGCCCTCCTTAGCAGAGGCCGCACCGGTCAGGTCTTTATTCATTGAGGGGTCAACGTCCATCGGATGGTCGGGGTCTTTGATATGGGCACGCCGTGCGAGGCGTGAGAAGCTTTCAAGGGACAGCATCACGGCACCGACAACCGCCAGGAAGACGCCCACGTCGAACAACGCTGCGGTGGCGAGTTCGAACTTCTCGAATGGCGGGATGCGCACATAGGTGAAGTCGGACGTCAGGAACGGCTTGTCAAAGAACCACGACCCGATGCCGGTCAGGCCCGCGGCCAGAACGCCCGCGCCGATGATCCCGTGATAGGGGAACCGCTGGCGGTCCTCGGCCCAGGCAAAGCCCGAGGCCATGTATTGCATCACCACAGCGATCGAGACGACCAGACCGGCGATAAACCCGCCACCCGGTTCGTTGTGACCGCGCAGGAAGATATAGAAGCCGACCATCAGCACCACGGGCATCATCACCCGTGTCAGCACCACCATCATCATTGGGTGCTGGGTGCCCGACAGGGGCTTGTCCGGCACACGGTTCAACAGACGCGCGCGGACAGGGCCGTCCAGCAGCGTCTCGGTCAGGGCGTAGATCAGCAGGGCTGCGATGCCCAGAACGATAATCTCGCCGAAGGTGTCGAAGCCACGGAAGTCCACAAGGATTACGTTCACGACGTTCGTACCGCCGCCACCTTTGTAGGAATTGGCCAGATGGAATTCGGAAATCGGCGTCGCAACAGCATCGCGCAACAGGTAGTGATAGCTGAGCGCCATGGTCGCCAGACCACCGGCCACGGCAATCACCACGTCACGTCCGCGACGCAGGAACGAGCTTTCGACCGGCGTGTGGTTGGGCAGGAAGTTCAGCGCCAGCAGCAGCAGGATAATCGTCACCACCTCAACCGTAATCTGGGTCATGGCCAGATCAGGTGCGCTGAAGAACACGAAGCCCACGGAGACCATAAGGCCGACGATGCCGATCAGGATCAAAGCCAGCAGGCGGTTGTGGTGCAAGGACGCCAGCGCGATGGTCGCCGCGACCAACATGATCCAGCCCGAAACCTCAACCCACCCTGCAGGCTGCACGGTGCGCGTGGCCTCACCCACGGTGCCAGTGGCCCACGCGTGGTAGCCCGCCGCCACGATGGTCACAGCCGCGATCATCGCGTAGCGCGAGAACGACCCGTTGTGCAGCGGGTGGATGATCAGGCGCGCCCAGCTGACGACCGTCGCGATGATGTCGTCAAAGATATCTTTTGCCTCGGGGCGCGGGGCCGCTTCCCATGCTCGGGACAACGGCTTGAACAGCGCCAGCACCAGCAGGCCACCGGCGATGGCAATGGCAGACATGACGACCGGCGCGTTGAACCCGTGCCAGATCTTGATGTGATAGTCCGGTACATCGGCCGCCGTACCCAGCACAGAAGCTGTGATCAGGAAGACCAAGTCTTCGACCAAGAACGGGAAGACACCGATAAACACGACCAGCGTCACGAGGATCGCAGGCGGCAACCACAAACCCGGACCCGGATCATGGGGCTTTGCCGGATAGCGTGCTGCGTCACGCTTCGGCCCGAGGAACGTGTGTCCAATCAGGCGGAAGCAATAGGCCGCCGACATGAGCGACCCAAACGTCACCAGCACCGGCACCAGCCAGTCCGGCCCGAACAGCACGGTCTTCTCCATCTCCTTGAGCATCATTTCCTTACTCAGGAACCCGTTCAGCAACGGGATGCCCGCCATGGACAAAGCGCCGAGCGTGGCGATGACAAAGGTGATGGGCATCAGGTGCCGTAACCCGCCCAAGATACGGATGTCGCGGGTTTTGGTTTCGTGGTCCACGATGCCCGCCGACATAAACAACGCCGCCTTGAACGTCGCGTGGTTGAGGATGTGGAACACCGCGACCATGGCCCCGAAAGCGGTGCCGGTGCCCAAAAGCATCGTGATCAAACCAAGGTGCGACACGGTCGAGAACGCCAGCAACGCCTTCAGGTCATGCTTGAAGAACGCAATGACCGCGCCAAGGACCATGGTGATCAAACCTGCGGTCGTGACGATGTAGAACCATTCCGGTGTGCCGGACAGAACCGGCCACATCCGCGCCATCAGGAAGATGCCCGCCTTCACCATCGTAGCCGAGTGCAGATAGGCCGACACAGGCGTCGGCGCCGCCATCGCGTGGGGCAGCCAGAAATGGAACGGGAACTGTGCGGATTTGGTGAAACAGCCCAGCAAGATCAACAGCAGCGCAGGCACGTACATCGGGTCCGCCTGAATCAGATCACGGTTCTGGAGGATCACGCTGAGGTCATAGCTGCCCACGATATTGCCCAGCAGCAGCATGCCACCGATCATCGCAAGACCACCCATGCCCGTCACGGTCAAAGCCATCCGCGCACCCTGACGACCTTCGGGCAGGTGCTTCCAATAGCCGATCAGCAGGAAGGACGAGAGCGAGGTCAGCTCCCAGAAAATAAGCAAGAGCAGGATGTTGTCCGACAGAACAATGCCGACCATCGCGCCTTGGAACAGCAGCAGATAAGTGAAGAACTCACCCATATTGTCTTCGCGGGCCAGATAATGGCGTCCGTAGACAATGATCAGCATCCCGATGCCAAGGATCAGCGTGGCAAAGAAGAAGCCCAGCCCGTCCAGCATCAACGTCATGTTGAGGCCCAGTTCAGGGAACCAGTTGAAACCGGTCTGAACAACGTCGCCGGCCAGAACGGCCGGGAGATTTGTCATCAATCCCACGAAGGCGGTCAGGGTCACCATGAAGGTGATACCGCCCACGGCCTGACGTCCTGCAGAATTCATAAGCCCCGGCAACAACGCTCCGAGGAAGGGCAAGGCGACGATGAGGAAGAGGGACACGCGAACTCCGGATCTTTGGCCTAAAATTTTGACCTATTTGGTGGAGAGTTAGAGCGTTCTCAAGAGAAACCGACAAAAATCGTCATAAATTCCGCCTTGAATCTGCCTCTTTAGCGATAACAGGGTGCCGCGGCGTCAGATTCCCTCGACAATTTTGTAATCACGGTCTGACACTGGCAGGGCAAAGGCGAGCGCCTCTTGGTAGTCGGGGCTGTGATAAAATGTCTTGGCCGTCTCCATATCGGGGAAGCGGATGAGCACATTGCGGGCACGGCTCGTACCCTCGAACACCTCATAATCCCCGCCCCGCGCCAGAAACTCGCCGCCGAATTTGGCCACCGCCGGACCGGCAAGGGCTGCGTACTTGGCGTATTCATCGGCGTCTTTCACATCGACCTGAACAATGGCGTAAGCTGGCATGTGTCACTTCCTTTGGCAGTTGGGGCAGTAATTGCCCGCATCTTAGGCAGGCGGGACGGAACGTCCATCCCATCCGCCACTTTCTCGCCCCTTCAAAATTTTACCGTTTGATAAAAAATTTTTCTGTGGCAGGGTTCAGGAAACGCTGACAACGGGAGACGCCATGAATTCCCCCTTTACACCGGGCATTGCCGCAAGCCGCCTGAGCCAGGACGACCTGGCCGAGAATTTCACCGACCTACATGCGCCGCTGGACGCGCACGAGGCCGCTGTCGCCGCAGACCGCTGCTATTTCTGCCATGACGCGCCCTGCATCACGGCCTGCCCCACGGACATCGACATCCCCCTGTTCATCCGTCAGATCGCGACCGGCACGCCAGAGGCTGCGGCAAAGACGATCTTTGACCAGAACATCCTTGGCGGCATGTGTGCCCGCGTCTGCCCGACCGAGGATCTGTGCGAACAGGCCTGCGTGCGCGAGATGGCCGAGGGCAAACCGGTCGAGATTGGCCGTTTGCAACGCTACGCCACGGATACCGTGATGGATAAGGGCGTGATGCCGTTCAACCGTGCCGAACCCACGGGCCACAAGGTCGCCGTGGTTGGCGCTGGCCCAGCGGGCCTGTCCTGCGCGCACCGGCTGGCGATGTTGGGACATGACGTGACGATCTATGATGCCAAGCCCAAAGCGGGCGGCCTGAACGAATACGGGATCGCGGCCTATAAATCGACGGACGACTTCGCCGCGCGTGAGGTCGAATGGCTGACCTCCATCGGTGGGATCGAGATCAAACATGGCTTCACACTGGGTGATAACCTGTCCATCGACGAGCTGACGGGCTGTTTCCCTGCTGTATTTTTGGCCGTGGGCCTCGGCGGCGTGAATGCGCTTTCAATTGACGGCAACGACCGCGACGGCGTCGAGGATGCCGTCGATTTCATCGAAACACTGCGTCAGGCAGATGACCTGTCCTCCCTCCCCGTCGGTCGCAACGTGGTTGTGATTGGCGGCGGGATGACGGCGGTGGATGCTGCGGTACAATCCAAACTGCTAGGAGCCGAGACGGTAACAATCGCCTACCGGCGGGGCCGCGATGCCATGTCCGCCAGCCGGTATGAACAGGATTTGGCCGCCTCCCACGGGGTCAAACTGATGTTCAACGTCCAGCCTGTTGCGGTGCATGGCAACGGCGCGGCTGTCGCGTTGGAGTTGGAATACACAGCCACCACAGACGGCAAACTCTCCGGCACCGGCGAGACGATCCGCCTGCCCGCCGATCAGGTCTTCCGCGCCATTGGTCAGACCCTGACAACCGATGCTGGCCTAGAATTGGACGGCCGCAAGATCGCCGTAACGGACACAGGCCGCACCTCCCGCAAAGGTGTTTGGGCGGGTGGCGATTGTGCCGCTGGTGGCGATGATTTGACCGTAACAGCCGTGGCCGAGGGCCGCGATGCGGCAATGGATATTCATGCAACCTTGATGGAGGGCGCGTAAATGGCAGACCTGACGACAGACTTTCTGGGCATCAAAAGCCCCAATCCCTTCTGGCTGGCCTCTGCCCCGCCGACAGACAAGGAATACAACGTCCGCCGCGCCTTTGAGGCCGGATGGGGCGGCGTGGTGTGGAAGACGCTCGGGTCCGAGGGCCCGCCCGTCGTCAACGTGAACGGCCCCCGCTATGGTGTGATCTACGGCGCGGACCGTCGGGTGCTGGGGATCAACAACATCGAACTGATCACCGATCGCGACCTTTACACCAACCTCGAAGAGATCAAGCGCGTGAAGGCCGACTACCCCGACCGAGCGATGATCGTCTCGATCATGGTCCCCTGCGAGGAGCAGGCGTGGAAAGACATTCTGCCCTTGGTGGAAGACACGGGCGCGGACGGGATCGAGCTGAACTTCGGCTGCCCGCACGGGATGTCCGAACGGGGCATGGGCGCTGCCGTGGGTCAGGTGCCCGAATACATCGAAATGGTGACCCGCTGGTGCAAACAATACTACAGCAAACCGGTCATCGTGAAACTGACGCCCAACATCACCGACATCCGCAAACCGGCCGCCGCCGCCATGCGCGGTGGGGCCGATGCGGTGAGCCTGATCAACACGATCAATTCGATCACTTCTGTGAACCTCGACACCATGTCACCTGAACCCTCGATCGACGGCAAAGGCACCCACGGCGGCTATTGTGGCCCCGCGGTCAAACCCATCGCCATGTCCATGGTGAGCGAGATTGCGCGCGATCCCGAAACGGCCGGGCTGCCCATTTCCGGCATCGGGGGCGTGACCACATGGCGCGATGCGGCGGAATTCATGTCCCTTGGCGCGGGCAACGTGCAGGTCTGCACGGCGGCCATGACCTATGGCTTCAAGATCGTGCAAGAAATGATCAGCGGGCTCAGTCAGTGGATGGATGAAAAGGGCTACACCAGCACGGACCAATTCGTTGGCCGCGCGATCCCGAACACGACCGACTGGCAGTACCTGAACCTCAACTACGTGGCCAAGGCCAAGATTGATCAGGACAAATGTATCTCATGCGGGCGGTGCTATGCGGCCTGTGAGGACACCTCGCATCAGGCCATCGCCATGTCAGAAGATCGCACATTCAGTGTGATCGACGAAGAATGCGTAGCTTGCAACCTATGTGTCGATGTCTGCCCCGTTGAGGACTGCATCAGCATGGTCGCAATGGAGCCCGGAACGGTCGACCCGCGCACCGGCAAGGTGGTCGAAAAAGAATACGCCAACTGGACAACACACCCCAACAACCCCGCCGCAACTGCGGCGGAGTAAGGCCTTCGTACGGGCGGCCTATTTTGGCTGCAGCAACCCACGCAGCATCGCCTCAAGGTGCGTGGCCGCCCCATCGAAAGGGTCCACATCGCCCAAGATCGCGCGGACCTGGACATCAAAATCGGCATAATGCTGCGTCAGCGACCAGATCGTGAAAATCAGATGATAGGGGTCGACAGGTTTGATGCGCCCCGCTGCGGCCCAGCCATCGATAACAACTGCGATTTCATCGACCAGCTCCCGTAACTCGCCGCTCAAGACCTCCCCGATGCGGGGGGCGCCCTGAATGATTTCGTTGGCGAACAGCCGGCTTTCGCGCGGGAAATGCTGGCTCATGTCCAGCTTGCGCGTGGCGTAAGCCAGAATTTCGTCGACCGGTTCACCCATGGGGTCGATGGCGCGCAGGGGTTCGAGCCAATTCTCCAGCAGCTTGGCCAGAAGGGCCGTGTAAATGGCGTCTTTCGAGCGGAAGTAATACAGCAGGTTCGGCTTCGACAGGCCCGCAGCCTCGGCCACCTGATCCAACGTGGACCCCCGAAACCCGTATTGCGAAAAGACCTTGAGACCAGCCTCAAGAATGACGGCTTGGTTCTTTTTCTGGATGCGTGTGTCGGCTCTGGTCATTGATGCATTTTCATACTGTACAGTTTTTGGGCAGACTGCCCGCTTGCCCTCAACACCTAACGGTGCCTCGCCCAATGGTTAAGCAAAATCCTTGACGGACAGGACCCCTCTGGTAGCGTGGCTTTGACCAGTTGGTCAAATATTGAATGCATATGACGGGGGATGCGGGATGCCAGCAGCCGGTGAGAATCTTCGGATCGACGGAGCGCGTCTTTGGGACAGCCTGATGGAGATGGCCAAGATCGGCCCGGGCGTCGCAGGCGGCAACAACCGCCAGACCCTAACGGATGAAGACAGCGAAGGCCGCCACCTGTTCCAGTCGTGGTGCGAAGCAGCTGGCATGACCATGGGCGTCGACGAGATCGGCAACATGTTCGCCCGCCGCGAAGGCACCGACCCCGACGCCTTGCCCGTCTATGTGGGCAGCCATCTGGACACCCAACCCACGGGCGGCAAATACGACGGGGTGCTCGGTGTGCTTGGCGGGCTTGAGATCATCCGCACGATGAACGACCTCGACATCAAGACGAAACATCCCATCGTCGTGACGAACTGGACCAACGAGGAAGGGACAAGATTTGCGCCGGCAATGCTGGCGTCCGGTGTCTTCGCGGGCAAGCACACGCTGGAATGGGCCAACGACCGCGTGGATGCGGACGGCAAGCGGTTTGGCGATGAGTTGGAACGCATCGGCTGGAAAGGGCCTGAAAAGGTTGGCGACCGCAAGATGCACGCGATGTTTGAGCTGCACATCGAACAGGGACCGATTCTGGAGGCCGAAGGCAAAGACATCGGCGTCGTGACCCACGGTCAGGGTCTGCGCTGGATCGAGTGCACGGTGACGGGCAAGGAAAGTCACACCGGATCAACACCCATGCATATGCGCAAGAACGCAGGGCGCGGGTTGGCTCTGATCACCGAGTTGGTCCACGAGATCGCGATGAAGAACCAGCCCAACGCCGTGGGCGCCATCGGCCACATCGACGTCTACCCCAACAGCCGCAACGTGATCCCCGGCAAGGTGGTGTTTACGGTCGATATGCGAACGCATCTGCTGGATAAGTTGAATGCCATGGTCGACGAGTTGATGGAGCGCGCGCCGGGGCTTTGTGAAGAAATCGGCGTAGAGTTTTCCTGTGAGATCGTCGGCCAGTTCGACCCACCCGCCTTCGACGAAGGCTGCGTAGGCGCGATCCGCGACGCTGCGGAACGGCTGGGTTATTCCCACATGGACATTGTGTCGGGCGCGGGCCACGACGCCTGCTGGATCAACGACCTCTACCCCACGGCGATGGTCATGTGCCCCTGCGTGGACGGACTAAGCCACCATGAGGCCGAAGAGATTTCACAAGAATGGGCCACGGCGGGTGCGGATGTGCTGATGCACGCGGTGCTGGAGACGGCGGAGATTGTAGGCTGATGACAACCCCGTGGGGGCCAGCCCCCACACCCCCGGAGTTGTACTGGCCAAGATGAATGAAGGAGACGCACCATGAGCAAAGTCATCAAGAATGGAACGATCGTCACCCATGATCTGACCTACGAGGCCGATGTGCTGATCGAGAACGGTGTGATCGTCGAGATCGGCAAGGGCCTTAAAGGTGACGAAGAACTCGACGCCTCGGGATGCTACGTCATGCCCGGCGGCATTGACCCGCATGTGCATCTGGAGATGCCGTTCATGGGGACGTATTCGTCTGATGATTTCGAATCCGGCACGCGGGCTGCCCTTGCTGGTGGCACCACGATGGTCGTCGATTTCTGCCTGCCCAACCAAGGCGAGAGCCTGTTGGAGGCGATCAAGCGGTGGGACAACAAATCCACCCGCGCGAATTGCGATTATTCCTTCCACATGGCCGTGACGTGGTGGGGGGAGCAGGTGTTCAACGACATGAAGACCGTCATCGAGGATCGCGGCATCAACACCTTCAAACACTTCCTCGCCTACAAGGGCGCGTTGATGGTGAATGACGACGAATTGTTCAGCTCTTTCAATCGCTTGTCTGAACTGGGCGGCATTGCCATGGTCCATGCGGAGAACGGTGATGTGGTGGCAGAACTCTCTGCCAAACTGCTGGCAGAGGGCAACACCGGCCCCGAGGCCCACGCCTATTCGCGGCCCAGCCAAGTGGAAGGTGAGGCCACGAACCGCGCCATTATGATCGCCGACATGGCGGGCGTGCCGCTGTATGTCGTCCACACCTCTTGCGAGGAAGCCCACGAGGCCATCCGCCGTGCCCGCCAACAGGGCAAGCGCGTCTGGGGTGAGCCGCTGATCCAGCACCTGACGCTGGACGAAAGCGAGTACTTCAACG
>JAHDFG010000047.1:0-8667 GCA_020628265.1 Pseudooctadecabacter sp.
GTCCGGCGGGAGACCGCTCCGTTTGTCAAATAGACGTAGGTGATCAATGCGCGGCCCTTACGGCTTTTGACCGCGACCTCGCCTGCGTCCGTTTTGAACGTCCATGCCGAGAGAACAGACAGGAAAACGTTGGACATTTTTTGACACCATCCCCCAATAGCGCTGCCCTTTGTCCCGCGCTTTACGTTAGGTGCCAAGGCCGTTTCGCGGCGGCGGATGATTATCTGTTAACCTGTTGAAAATTGGCCGCGCCCCATGAAAGCAAGCGGCAATGATGCTCTGTGCCTGCGCGGGGAACGTAAAACAAGCTAGACGGGCCATCCTGTGAACGGCCCGTTTGCAGTGATGATGTGCCGTACTTTAACGGTTTGCGATCATTTCCGCTTGCCGGACGATGACCTCGGCCTGTTTGATGCTGGCGATATCGACGAGGCGGCCTTTATAGACCGTGGCGCCTTCGCCGTTGGCCTTGGCCTGCTCCATTGCGTCCAGAATTTCGCGGGCTTCGGTGACGGCCTCATCGGACGGTGTGAAGACCTCGTTGGAGATCGCGATCTGCTTGGGGTGGATGGCCCATTTCCCGACCATGCCCAGCGTCGCAGACCGGCGCGCCTGCGCACGGCAGCCTTCATCGTCGCTGAAGTCCCCGAACGGGCCGTCGACCGGCAGAATGCCGTGGGTCCGGCATGCGGCGACAATCGCAGCTTGCGCCCAGTGCCACGGGTCGGACCAGTGTTTCTGGTCCTCGTGCAGCATGTAGTAGTTTTCCTGCGTGCCCCCGATGCCCGTTGTCTGCATCCCCATGGAGGCTGCAAAGTCCGCCGCGCCAAGGCTCATCGCTTCCAAACGATCAGAGGACGCGGCGATCTCTTCCACATGGGCGATGCCTGCGGCACTTTCGATGATGACTTCAAGCGCGATGCGTTTCTGTCGACCTTTTGCGGCTTCGATCGAGGTCACCAGCGCATCGACTGCATAAACGTCAGCGGCACAGCCGACCTTCGGGATCATGATCATGTCCAGTCTTTCGCTCGCCTGTTCCAGCAGGTCCACCACATCGCGGTACCAATAGGGCGTATCCAGCGAGTTGATCCGCACGCTGAGCGTCTTGTTGCCCCATTCTACCGTATTGATGGCCTCGATCACATTGGCCCGTGCGGCATCCTTGTCGGTGGGGCTGACGCTGTCCTCAAGGTCAAGGTTGATGACGTCTGCGTCCGATGCCGCCATTTTCGCAAACAGCTTGGTGTTCGAGCCGGGCCCGAACAATTGGCAACGGTTCGGGCGGGCGACGGGCGTGGGCTGCAGGCGAAAGGACATTGAAACCTCTGGGTTATGATATTTCGTATTGATCGCCGTTTGGGGTAGATTATTGCGCGTCGTGCTGCAAGTGCGAATTTGCAAGTGCAGCAAAACACCGGGCGCAACAATTTTGCGTAAATGAGCGGTAGGGCGCGATAATTTTTCCAAATTTTTCGAAACGACAGTGAAGTAGACATAATTTCGACAGCGGAGTCTTCCAGTTTACGTCAAACACGATTGGAGACTGCCATGATTCCCACGCCCTATCTGCTCTTCCTTGGCGACGCGCCGGACCAACTCGCTGCGAAAGTGGCCCAAGGCATCAAGGACTGGCGTCCGGAGAATGCCGTGGGCCAGTTCCGGCTGCCGGGATGCGGTGCCGACGTCGGGTTGGACGACATGACCTTGGAAGCGGCCAAAGCCGCCGGTGCCCAGACCCTTGTGATCGGTGTGGCCAATCGGGGCGGTGTGATTTCGCAGGCTTGGAAAGAGGTTCTGATTCAGGCGCTGGAGATGGGGTTCGATCTGGCTTCCGGCCTTCACAACCTGCTGCGGGACGAAAACGATCTGGTCGCGGCGGCGAAAGTAAACGGCCGGACCTTGCATGATGTACGTATCCCATCAGTCGCTTACCCGATCGCGAACGGCGTCAAGCGGACCGGCAAGCGCTGTTTGGCGGTAGGTACCGATTGCTCGGTCGGGAAGATGTACACGGGCCTCGCCATGGATGCGGAGATGCGCAAGCGTGGCCTGAAATCCACGTTCCGTCCCACAGGTCAGACTGGCATTCTGATCACGGGCGGTGGTGTGCCGCTGGACGCTGTGGTTGCGGATTTCATGGCCGGAGCTGTGGAATACCTGACACCGGACAACGATGCGGATCACTGGGATCATATTGAAGGGCAGGGAAGCCTGTATCACGTCAGCTATTCTGGCGTGACCATGGCGCTGGTCCACGGTGGCCAGCCCGATGCGCTGGTTCTGAGCCATGAGCCCACCCGCAAGCATATGCGCGGCCTGCCGGATTATCAGCAACCCAGCCTTGAGGATCTGCGCGACACCGCGCTCGCCATGGCGCGGGTTGCGAACCCTGCCTGTCAGGTGATCGGGATTTCGGTGAACACCCAGCATCTCTCTGAGGATGAGGCGAACGCCTACCTCAAAGAGGTTGAAGACCGGATGGGCCTGCCAACGGTCGATCCGTTCCGTCATGGTGCGGGGCGTCTGGTGGATGCGCTGGAGGCTTTGTAGTCTGCGCCTGCGGCGGGCAGGGTGCCAAAATTAGATAATTTTGGCGGCCTCCGGCGGGGATATTTGTGAGCCAAAGAAACGAGGCGGCGACCTATGACCATTACCGTAACGCCAGATGTATTCCGTCTGGCCGAAGTCTTTACGATCAGTCGCGGGTCGCGGACCGAAGCACAGGTGTTGACCGTAAAGGTGTCCCGTGACGGTGCCGTGGGGTGGGGCGAATGCGTCCCCTATGCGCGGTATGGCGAGACCATGGAGAGTGTGACGGCGCAGATCGAAGGGCTGCCCGAAGATGTTACGCGGGCTTCGCTTTATGATCATTTGCCAGCAGGAGCTGCACGCAACGCGGTTGATTGCGCACTTTGGGATCTGGAGGCCAAGATCAAGGGCAAGCGCGTCTGGGATATTCTGGGCCTTCCGGCGCCTCAACCTGTGATAACGGCTTTCACACTGTCTTTGGACACTCCGGAGAACATGAAGGCAGCCGCTGCTCGAAATGCACACAGGCCATTGCTGAAGATCAAACTGGGGACGCCTGACGACATGCCGCGGCTTGAGGCGGTGCGGGCCGGTGCGCCGGACAGCACAATCGTGGTTGACGCCAATGAAGGCTGGACGGCCGAGGTCTATTCGGACCTTGCGCCACATCTGTTGCGCCTTGGGGTCAGCATGGTGGAGCAGCCACTGCCCGCCGGAGCAGACGACCTGTTGGCCGAGATTGAACGGCCCCTGCCGGTCTGTGCGGATGAAGCCTGCCATGACACGGCAACCTTGGCAGGGTTGGCGGGCAAGTACGACATGGTCAACATCAAGCTGGACAAGACTGGTGGCCTCACGGAGGCCTTGCGTCTACGGGAGGCGGCGCGCGCCGAGGGCTACCGGATCATGATGGGCTGTATGGTCGGATCGTCGCTTGCAATGGCGCCTGCGACGATTGTGGCGCAGGGGTTGGAGGTCGTGGACCTTGACGGGCCGCTTCTTCTGGCCGAAGACCGCGCAACACCACTTTTGTTCGATGACGCCGGCGTCCATCCGCCTGCATCCAGCCTATGGGGATAATGATATGAGCCGCACCGTCTATGTAAACGGAGAGTACCTGCCGGAAGAAGACGCCAAGATTTCGATCTTTGACCGGTCGTTCCTTATGGCCGATGGCGTCTACGAGGTCACATCGGTGCTGGACGGCAAGCTGATTGATTTCGAAGGTCACCGTGTCCGGTTGGAACGGTCTTTGAACGAGCTGGACATGCAAAAGCCCGAAGCGTTCGACGATCTTCTGGACATCCACCGCGAGTTGGTGCGCGTCAATGACATCACGGACGGGCTTGTCTACCTGCAAGTGAGCCGCGGCAGCGCGGGCGATCGTGATTTTGCCTATCCGTCCGAGGACGTGAAGCCGACCTTGGTGCTGTTCACGCAGAACAAGCCGGGTCTGGCCGACAGCCCTGCCGCCAAAACAGGGATCAAGGTCATTTCCATCGAGGATCAGCGCTGGGGCCGTCGTGACATCAAGACGGTGCAGCTGCTCTATCCGTCCATGGGCAAGATGATGGCAAAGGCTGCGGGGTGCGATGACGCTTGGATGGTTGAGGACGGCCACGTGACTGAAGGCACTTCGAACAACGCTTACATCGTTAAAGGCAATACCATCATCACCCGTCAGCTGAGCAACGACATCCTGCATGGCATTACGCGGGCTGCGGTCCTGCGGTTTGCGGAAGAAGCCCAGATGCAGGTCGAAGAGCGGCTTTTCACCATCGACGAGGCGAAGCAGGCGGACGAGGCGTTTGTGACCTCGGCCTCCACCTTCGTGATGCCCGTGGTCGAGCTGGATGGGGAAACCATCGGCGCAGGCACACCCGGGTCGGTGGCAACGCGTCTGCGTGAAATTTACCTTGAAGAAAGCCGGAAAGCCGCCGTTTAACCCAACGCTCGGGCGCTTCGCTTGCCACTGGGGCCTTCGGGCGGCCATACTGCCTAGAATAGGGCATGAGCAGGCCGGAGAAAAACAAACGTGCGAGGACTGATTGGCAGTCTGGTTCTGATCGCAGGCGTCATAGGTCTTGGCGCCTGGGGTGCGGCTGATCACGCTTCCCGTATCGAAGGGAAGGTTTCCCAGGCGACTGACGACATCTTGGACGGGGCACCTCACGTATTGGCGTCACGCGTGTCAGGGCGTGATGTGACTGTCACGGGGCGCGTCACGGATCAGGCTGAATGGGATGCGCTTCAGGCTGATCTGTTAGGTATCGAGGGCCTACGCAGGCTTGATATGTCAGCTGTCCAGCTGTTGCCGGTTGCTGATCCGTTCGAGATCACGATCGCCAAGACAGAGGACGCGTGGACGGCGGAAGGCGTCGTGCCGAGCGAAGCCGCAAGACGCACGTTCGAAGTGGCAACGGGTGAACTGTTTCCGGACCTGGATCTTGCAGCAGGTGCCCCGACCGGTTGGGTCGATGTTGGCACGGTTGCGATTGGGCAGTTGGACCAGATGGGGGCGGGGCTGGTCGTTCTGTCCGGTGAAACGGTGACAGTTTCAGGCGTTGTAGACACGCCGGCAGACCGCGCGAGCATCTTGGCGGCGCTAGAGCAGGCTGGTGCGTTCACAATTATCAATGACATCGACACACGTGATGACGGACGGCCGTTTGCGCTGCGTGTGACGTTCAACGACGGACAGGTTCGGGCGCTGGGCAAGGTCCCGCAAGACTGGCCCATGGGCGCGCTGGTGACGCGGTTTGAGCGCAATGACGGCATTCGGTTGGAGCAATCCGTGCTGGCCGCATCGCAGCCGGATTGGGTGAATGTTGCCGAAGCCGGACTGGATGCCCTGACCCTCTTGATCGAGGGAACAGTTGTTTTGGAAGGGAGTGCACTTACGCTCGCAGGTGAAGGCTCTCCCGACGGGATCGAGGCGGCAGCCAAACGGCTGGCCGCGTTGGATACCGATATGACTGTCGAAGCGGAATTGTCAGTTTTTGGCGCGGATCGGCCCTTGGTCCTGTCGATGAACTGGGATGGTCAGCAGGCGGAGGCCTCGGGGACCTTCCCTGCAGAATTCACACCGCGCGGACCGCAAGGGACGGCCGTCATCAATTCGGGCGAGGTCATGTTTCTGCCTGACGAAAAGGGTGCGTTTACGGCGAATGCGAACGCCGGAGTTGCGGCGCTGGGGTTGTTGCAAACCGGAATTCTAACGGCGACGGAGACAGAAATTGTCCTTGCGGGGACGGCGACCTCGCCACAGGTGGAAGATACGATCACAGCGGTTCTGGCGAATGCGGCACCAGATACGGCGGTGTCGACGGACCTCACGTTTCTTGATGATGGCTCCCCCGCGTCGTGGCGGCTGACGTATGATGCAATTGAAGGTGCCGAAGTAGAGGGCCGGCTTCCTTTGGGCGTGGGGCCGGACGAAATCGGCGCCGCGTTGGGTGTGCCCGTGGGGCTTGGCAGCACGACCACAGCGCTTGAGGACGAAAGCGCCGGCAGTTCGCCAGCCGTGCTAGCGGCCGTCGCGGTCTATTTTCCTGAAATCGAGACCCTGTCCATGACACAGGGGGCGAGTGGTGTTGGCCTTGATCTGGTCATGTCACCTGGCGTGCAAATTGATCTGGTCGCCCAGACGCTGGCCGAAACACTTCCCGTGGATGTTGCGTTTTCCATCAGCCCGCTCGACCCTCTGCCCGCGAATGGCACGCTGCGTGTGAATGCCGCCACTGGCCTGTCAGAGGTCTTCGTGAACGGGTTCTGGATACCGGAACTTGATTTTGGGACCACCCTCGCGGGCTGCACAGAGGCGAGTGCGGGCGTGTTGTCGGGTGGGTCGGTGTCGTTCCTGTCCGGTTCGGCACGATTGGACGCCACTTCGATCAGGGCGATCAACGCATTGGCCGCCGTCGCCGTACCCTGCGTCGAGGCGGATCTGGAGCTTGAGGTGTCGGGCCACACAGACGCGTCGGGTGATGCAGAGCAGAACCAGGTGCTTTCGCAGGAACGGGCCGAGGCGGTGCGCGCTGCACTTATCGCGCGTGGCGTGCCCCAGCGCGCCATCACGGCCATCGGGTTTGGCGACAGCCAGCCCGTTGCCGACAACGAAACTGTTGAAGGGCGGGCGCTGAACCGCAGGACCGACATTGTCTGGTTCGAGCGCGGCGCACTCCGCGACCCGTAAGCCAATATCAGGAGACCGGTCATGTTCACCGAATGGGGATTTCTACTGACGGAGATTTGGGTGCTTCTGGCGCTGGCCGCATTGCTGGGACTGCTTGCCGGTTGGATCATCTGGGGTGGGCGCTCGGGCTCGGGTCTTGAAGTGGAGGAGGTCCAGCGGCTTCGTTTGGCGCTTGAAAAGGAACGCGCGCGGGCGCGGGCGTCTGTTACAGATGACGGGGCGACGACAAAGGCGCAGCCGGTGTCCGGCGGGCGGTACGTGCGCCCGAATGTAGCACCACTGACAGCGGTCTCTGCTTCTTCGGCCAAAGCGTCCCCTGCACCAGTCGAACCAACGCCGGAACCGGGGCCTCAGGTGGTGCCCGAAGAGACCGTGCCTGCGGCTGAACCCGCGGTCCAAATGGCCCCAACAACCAAGCAAGCGCAGCCCGCAGGCCTTGAAGCCCCCCGTGACGGCATCCCGGACGACCTGACGAAGATCAAGGGGATCGGGCCGAAGATGGAAAAGCTATGTAATGAGTTGGGGTTCTACCACTACGAACAAATCGCAGCATGGACAGATGCCGAAGTCGCGTGGGTGGACGACAATCTGGCGGATTTCAAAGGTCGTGTGACGCGCGATGATTGGGTCGCACAGGCCAAGGCGCTTGCGGCGCAAGGTGCGCCCGCTTTCGTGCGGCGCACGGACCAG
The DNA here is from genome assembly GCA_020628265.1 of Pseudooctadecabacter sp. Lineage (GTDB taxonomy): Bacteria > Pseudomonadota > Alphaproteobacteria > Rhodobacterales > Rhodobacteraceae > Octadecabacter. The sequence continues at coordinate 7,418 of JAHDFG010000047.1, forward strand.
TCGTAGAGACGGTTTTCAGTCTTCTTCGAATTCGAACGTCAGACATCCCTCGGGGATATCGTCGGCAATGCAGCCCATCAAGGTCGTCAGCAAACGACCGGACACCAGAACCTGAACGCCGCTTCCATCGAAGAGGTCGCGCAGCTCAAGCTGGGCGTCTTCGTCGTCTTCCGGCAGAGTGAAGGCAAGCTTTTCGGTGTAGGGATCGAAGTCTTCCACCACGGGCGGCAAGATAGGCGCGACAAGCGTCTGTGGACCCGTCACGACGGGCGCCGAGAAATTATTCATATCAAATGGCGACATTGCGACACCTCATGCACAGCCAAACCGTGCCCCCAGTGACGTTTGAACCAGATGTGTCCCCATTGTGTCAAATATTTGCCACAGTTCCTTACAAAAGGTGAACAATCCCCCAAATTTTAAGGGAATTGTCAGGACTTGGGCTCCTCCTTCGCCACATTCTCGGCAAACGCTTTTTGAAATGTGGCGTCCTGTTCGGGTGTCGAATCGGTCTGATAATTGGCTTTCCAGTCCGCCATTGTCATGCCGTAGAACGCCTCACGCCCTTCGTCTTTGGTCATCTCAATACCCCGTTCGGCGGCGGCTTCCTGATACCAGCGGCTCAGGCAGTTCCGGCAAAATCCGGCAAGGTTCATCATGTCGATGTTTTGGACGTCCGTGCGGTCCTGCATCAGGTGTTGTTGCAGGCGACGGAAAGCGGCAGCTTCCAGTTCGATCTGTGTCTGAGGGTCGATGTCAGGCATGCGCTGTCTCCGTGGTTGCGTCCATTTGCTTGAGGGCCTTTTGCAAAAGTCCCGCCAGTCTGTTGGCCCAGACGTCTTGTTGGGCTTGTGTCTCGATCAGGTCGTTGCGCACCTCGATCAGGGTGTTGGCGCGACCGGTTTGCAAGGCGTGCCTGTCGATGCTGTCTCCGGGCAGGTGACCTGCATAGGGTTCGTTGTCTCCTACGCATAGATCAGCTTCGGCATTGAGCAGTTCAAGCAGGGGATCGGAAAAGCGATCATCAAAGGCATGAAGAATGCCGACATGCCAAGGGCGGGGTGCGCGGCCGTTCAGGCGGGGCGTGAAACTGTGAATGGCCACGATCACGGTATCTTCGCGGCGGGCGGCCATTTCCGCCACGGCGGTATGATACGGCGTGTAGAAGGCATCGACGCGTCGTGCTTTCTCGACCTCATCCGCATCCTTGTTCGCTGGAATGACCGATCCGTCATAAAGCCGCATCAGCA
>JAHDFG010000047.1:8767-11255 GCA_020628265.1 Pseudooctadecabacter sp.
TGGCCATGGTCATATTACCTTTGCAGGACAGTTGTAGCCCGATGGAAATGCGCTATAAGACCGCCGAACCGTTAGCGGTAACCCTTCAATATTGAGGAGGGACCGCAGATTGCCGGCAGTGCCGCAGCACCAGAGGAATAACACCATGAAACGCGACCGCAACGTCAAGATTGTCGCCACGCTCGGGCCCGCCTCGAATGATTACGAAATGATCCGCGCCCTCCACGAAGCGGGTGCAGATGTCTTCCGCCTGAACATGAGCCATGGCGACCACGAGGAAATCCGCGCCCGTCACGAGATCATCCGCAAGGTCGAAGATGATCTGAAGAGTCCGATTGCAATCCTTGCTGATTTGCAGGGGCCCAAGCTGCGTGTTGGTGTCTTCGCCAGCGACGATGGTGAAGATCTGGAGGTTGGCCAGTCCTTCCGTCTTGATCTGGATGATGCGCCGGGCACCAAAGACCGCGTGCAACTGCCCCACAAGGAAATCTTCGACGCGCTGGAACCCGGTGCGCACCTGCTGGTGAACGACGGCAAGATCAAACTGAAGGTCAAGGATTGTGGCCGTGACTTTGCCGATTGTGAGGTTGTCGTGGGTGGCACGATTTCCAACCGCAAGGGCGTCAATGTGCCTGACGTGGTTCTGCCTTTGGCCGCGCTGTCCGAGAAAGACCGCAAGGACCTCGAGTTTGTCTGCGAACTGGGCGTGGACTGGCTGGCCCTGTCGTTCGTACAGCGCCCCGCTGACGTGGACGAGGCGCGCAAGTTGGCCAAAGGCCGCGCCGCGATCCTGTCCAAAATCGAAAAGCCCGCAGCTGTGAAAGCCTTTGATGACATCCTTGCGGTGTCGGACGGTATCATGGTTGCCCGCGGTGACCTTGGCGTTGAGCTGCCTGTCCAGAACGTACCGCCGATCCAGAAACAGCTGATCCGCAAAAGCCGTGCAGCCGCCAAGCCGGTGATCGTTGCGACCCAGATGCTGGAAAGCATGATCGAAAGCCCGATGCCGACCCGCGCGGAAGTTTCGGACGTGGCTACGGCCATCTATGAGGGCACCGATGCCATCATGCTGTCTGCTGAATCCGCAGCCGGTGACTTCCCGATCGAGGCTGTGACGACGATGAACAACGTTGCCGTCGAGGTCGAACAAGACCCGACCTATACCGATATCATCGAGGCCAGCCGCAAGACCTCTGGCAAAACGGTGGCAGACGGCATCGTCGCCGCAGCGCGCGAAATTGCCGAGACATCGGACGTCAAGGCGATCTGCTGTTATTCGCAATCCGGCACCACGGCACTGCTGACCTCCCGTGAGCGTCCCCGCGTGCCGATCATCGTTCTGTCCAGCGACGCCAACACCACCCGTCGCCTTTCGCTGAGCTGGGGCACAAACTGTGTAGAATCTGTCGTCGTGGTGGATCGCTTCAAAACGGCCGTGATCGAAGCCGTGCGTGCTGCGGTCGGCACGGGGCTGGCGACCAAGGACGATATGGTGGTTGTGACCGCCGGTGTGCCGTTCAACACGCCGGGCAGCACGAACATCCTTCGGGTGGCCCCATGTGACGAAAGTTTGATTTTTGCGGGCTCTTCGGAGTAACCTTACCCAAAAGTAAAGACGGGGTAGGGTATGGATCCGGATTTGATGTTTGTCATCGGCCTTGTGGTCGGTGGATTTTCGATCCCTTCGATCATGGGCGCGCTCGCCGACGGGCGCGTGCCAAGGGCCGCTTCTATCGCTGTGTTGGTGTCGGGCGGATTGATCGTGCTGGCGATCCGCGACAACCCGGGCGGGTACGAGATTTCGGATATTCCGGACATCTTCGTCAGCGTTGTGGGCCGCTATATCAACTGATTTCCCGCATCAGGGCTTGCCATAAATCCAAACGCGGGCTACACGCCCCACTCTAACCGCGCGACCGGCCGGATTGGCATGCCGAGTCGCGTTTTCGCACCGACCTCAAGAGGAGACGGAAATGCCTAAGATGAAGACCAAATCGAGCTGCAAGAAGCGGTTCAAAGTGACGGCCTCTGGCCGCGTTGTGGCCGGCCAGGCTGGCAAGCGCCACGGCATGATCAAGCGGACGAACAAGTTCCTGCGCAACGCGCGCGGCACAACCACCCTGTCCAAGGCTGATGAAGGTATCATCAAGCCAATGATGCCATACGCACGCTAAGGAGAAGCTGAGATGTCCCGTACCAAAGGTGGAACCGTCACGCATCGTCGTCACAAGAAGGTCACTGATGCAGCGAAAGGCTACTATGGCCGCCGCTCCAACACCTTCAAAGTTGCCCGTCAGGCCGTCGACAAGGCGAACCAGTACGCAACCCGTGACCGTCACAACCGCAAGCGCAACTTCCGCGCTCTGTGGATCCAGCGCATCAACGCTGCTGTTCGCGCAGCAGACGAGAGCCTGACCTATTCCAAGTTCATCAACGGCCTGAACCTGGCCGGCATCGAAGTCGACCGCAAAGTGCTGGCCGACCTCGC
>JAHDFG010000048.1 GCA_020628265.1 Pseudooctadecabacter sp.
CGCATGATCCGGATCAGCTGCGCGGGCCGCAGTTCGATTGTGCTTGGGTCGATGAGTTGGCCAAGTGGAAGAAGGGTCAGGACGCCTGGGATAACTTGCAGCTGTGTTTGCGGCTGGGCTCTGATCCGAGGGTCTGTGTGACGACGACGCCTAAGAATGTGGCGGTACTCAAGGATTTGCTGGCGCAAGAGACGACGGTGACGACGCAAGCGCCGACCAAGGCGAACCGCGCCAATCTGGCGGATGGATTTCTGGCCGAGGTGCAGCGGCTTTATGCCGGAACGCGCAAGGGGCGCGAAGAGCTGGACGGGGCCTTGCTGGCCGAGATCGATGGGGCGCTGTGGACGCCTGCGTTGATTGATGATGCGCGGGTGGAGAAGCTGCCGGAATTGGAGCGCGTGGTGGTGGCGGTAGATCCGCCAGCGACGGGCAAGGGCAGTTCGGACGATTGTGGGATCATTGTCGTGGGCGTGACGATGCAGGGGACGCCGGATCAATGGCGGGCCTATGTGATTGAGGATGCCACGGTGAGCGCGGCCTCTCCGCTGGCCTGGGCGCGGGCGGCTGTGGCGGCTGTTGAGCGGCATGGAGCGGATCGGCTGGTGGCTGAGATCAATCAGGGGGGGGATATGGTTGAGGCCGTGGTGCGGCAAGTCTCGAGCTTTGTGCCCTACAAGGGGTTGCGGGCGAGCCGGGGGAAGGGGCTGCGGGCCGAACCGGTGGCGGCGCTGTATGAGCAGGGGCGCGTGAAGCACGTGCGTGGGCTGTCGGATCTAGAAGAGCAGATGGAGCAAATGACCGTCCACGGGTTTGAAGGCAAGGGATCGCCCGACCGCGTGGACGCGCTTGTCTGGGCCTTGCACGAGGCGATGGTGGAACCTGCGCAATCGTGGCAGCGGCCCCGATTGCGGGCGCTGTGATGCAGGGTGTTGCGCGATCAGCGCTGCACCGTTCGGTGGGCTGAAAGAGCCTTAGGACCTCGCGGGCAAACTGCCCTCAACGACAAAAGCCCGATCACGGAGATGCGAATGTTTGGATTTGGAAAGACGCAGGCCGCCAAGGATGTGCCGGAGGCAAAGGCGTCGGCGGTGGGCCGTGTGGCGGCCTGGGCCGGGTCCAACCGGGTGGCGTGGACATCGCGCGATGCGGTGTCGCTGACCCGGGCAGGCTTTACCAGCAATCCGGTGGGGTTTCGCGCGGTCAAGGTGATCGCCGAAGCCGCTGCGGCCATCCCGTTGATCTTGCAGGACGAGCGGCAGCGATTTGAGGCGCATCCAGTTCTGGACCTGCTCGCGCGGCCCAATGGGGCGCAGGGGCGGGCCGAGTTGATCGAGGCGCTGATTGGGCAGCTCTTGCTGACGGGCAATGGCTATCTTGAGGCTGTGGGCGATGGCGGTGTGCCGCATGAGCTACATGTATTACGCTCGGACCGAATGACTGTCGTGCCGGGCTCTGATGGATGGCCGGTGGCGTTTGAATACACGGTGGGTGCGCGCAAGCACCGGTTTGCCGTTGGTGTTGGTGCCTCGCCCGTATGCCATATCCGCAGCTTCCATCCGCAGGATGATCACTATGGGTTCAGCGCGCTGCAGGCGGCGGCGAGTGCGATTGATGTGCATAATGCGGCATCGCGGTGGTCAAAGGCATTGCTGGACAATGCGGCGCGTCCGTCGGGTGCTTTTGTCTACAAGGGCGCTGATGGACAGGCGGCGCTGAGCGCGGATCAGTACAGCCGCTTGCTTGACGAGATGGAGAGCCAGCATCAGGGCGCGCGGAATGCGGGGCGGCCGATGCTGCTCGAAGGGGGATTGGACTGGCGGCCCATGGGGTTTTCGCCGTCAGATATGGAGTTTCAAAAGACCAAGGAGGCCGCGGCGCGGGAGATCGCGATTGCCTTTGGCGTGCCGCCGATGATTTTGGGCATTCCTGGCGATGCGACCTATGCAAACTATCAGGAGGCAAACCGGGCGTTTTACCGTCTGACGGTGTTGCCGCTGATGACCCGTGTGGTGGGGAGCATTGGGGCGTGGCTGTCGGATCATGTGGGTGAGGCGGTCGAGCTGCGGCCTGATCTGGATCAGGTCCCTGCACTTGCGGTGGAGCGCGATGCGCAGTGGCGCCGCATTGGCGAGGCGCTGTTTCTGACGGCGGCGGAGAAGCGGCATTTGCTGGGGCTGCCAGTCGCGGATCTGACCGATGAGTGAGGATCAGAACAGGGGCAGTTTTGTCTGTGCGCCGAGCTTGCGGGTTGAAGCGCTTGAGCAGGTTGCGGCGTTGCAGTTTGCGCAGATCAACACGCAGTTGGGCCGGCTGGAGGGGCTGATGGAGCGGCTGGAGCGGCGGCTGTGGCTGACCGTTTACGGTGTGGTGGGCGTGGTGCTTACGCAGGCGGTTATGTCGATTGTTGAGGTGGGATCATGAAGGTGGATGAGATGGAACTGGAACGGAAATTCGCCCGGCTTGGTGATCAGTTGAGGATTTCGCCTGAGGGCAAGGGCGACCGGGTTATTGAGGGCTATGCCTCGGTCTTTGGGGCGCGGGATCAGGGACAGGACGTTGTTGAGGTCGGGGCCTATGCGACATCGCTGGGTAAACTGGCGCAAAGCGGGGGCCGGGTAAAGATGCTGTGGCAGCACGACCCGACCGAGCCGATTGGTGTTTGGGACGAGGTGCGCGAGGATGCCAAGGGCCTTTATGTGAAGGGCCGCATTCTGAGTGATGTGGCGCGGGGGCGCGAGGCGGTGTCGCTGATTGAGGCAGGAGCAATTGACGGGCTGTCGATCGGCTACCGCACGGTGAAAGCCAGCAAGGGCGCCGGCGGAGTGCGCCGGTTGACCGAGCTGGAGTTGTGGGAGGTGTCGCTTGTGACGTTTCCGATGCTGCCCGAGGCGCGTGTCCGGCAGAAGGGCGATGGCCCAGAGGCCCGTTTGATCAAAGAGATGGCAAGCGTCTTTGCAGAGGCGCGTGCTGAGATGGCCCGAAGGTAGGGCTGCCACCACCATCACCTGGAGGACCATTGTGATGACCAAGACCGAGGCGCTGCCGCGGAACGAGGAGGTCATGTCTGATGACATGTCTCCGGCAAGTGAACTGAAGACCGCGATGGCGGGCTTTGTGACGGATATCAAATCCAAACTTCAACAGCAGGAAGATCGCATGACCAAGCTGGATCGAAAGATGACATTTGCAAGCTGCCGCCCGGCGCTTGCTCGCAGTGCAGAGGTGGACGCCCCGCATCAGAAGGCATTTGCCGCTTATCTGCGCTCGGGCGACGATGACGGTCTACGTGGGCTGGAGCTGGACGGTAAGGCGATGAGCACCGCGGTGGCCGCCGATGGTGGCTATCTGGTCGACCCCGAGACCTCGGCCTCGATACAGTCGGTGCTGTCCGAGACGGCCTCTATCCGGGCGATTGCCAATGTCGTCGCCGTGGATGCGACGTCCTACGACGTGCTGATTGATCACGCTGATATGGGCGCCGGTTGGGCCAACGAGGTCGATCCGACGGCGGAGACGACGACGCCGCAGATTGACCGGATCAGTATTGCGCTGCACGAGCTGTCAGCGTTGCCTAAGGCGTCACAGCGTCTGCTGGACGACAGTGCGTTTGATATCGAAGGTTGGCTTGCGGGCCGGATCGCGGACAAGTTTGCACGTTCGGAAGCCGCAGCCTTTGTGGCGGGCGACGGCGTGGATAAGCCGCGTGGGTTCCTTGACTACCCCCGTGTGGACAATGGCGTTTGGGCCTGGGGCAATCTGGGGACAGTGCCAACCGGTGAGGCCGGTGATTTCGACAGTCTGAGCCCTGCGGATGCTGTCATTGATCTGGTTTATGCATTGGGTGCGGAGTACCGCGCGGGTGCGACATTCGTGATGAACTCCAAAACTGCTGGTGCCGTCCGCAAACTGAAGGACAATGATGGCCGGTTCCTGTGGACAGACGGTCTTGCGGCGGGCGAGCCTGCGCGGCTGCTGGGCTATCCGGTGCTGATTGCCGAGGACATGCCAGACATTGCCAATGACGCGGCGGCGATTGCTTTTGGCAATTTTGCTCAAGGCTACACCGTGGCGGAGCGCCCTGATCTGCGTGTGCTGCGCGATCCGTTCTCGGCCAAACCGCATGTGTTGTTCTATGCGACCAAACGCGTGGGCGGTGCGGTCAGCGATTTTGCGGCGATCAAGCTGCTGAAATTCGCGGTGAGCTAAGGTTTGCTGTGAGCGAAATGGCAGGGCCTGAGCGGCCCTGTCAGCCGGACGCGTGCTGAGACCTTCGCGTTGCCTAGCTGCTCCCTTCCGTCCGAGCAATGCGGGGGGGTGCGTGTCCGGCGCCAATCAACGGAACATTCGGAGTGATGACATGATGTTGGTGGAAACTGCGCCCATAGCGGCGGCGGTGTTGCCTGTCGCGCAATTCAAGGATCACCTGCGGTTGGGCCGCGGATTTTCAAATGATGCCTTTCAGGATGACCTGCTTGAAGGGTTCTTGCGGGCGGCATTGGCGGCGGTGGAGGCGCGCACCAGCAAAGCGCTGTTGCAGCGGGCGTTTTCATGGAAGCGGGAGCTTGCCAGCGCGGTTGCGCGACTGGAACTGCCGATTGCACCCGTGCGTGTTGTGGATGCAGTGGGGTACGAGGGTGAAGCGCCGCTCGCCGCGTCAGCCTGGCGGTTTGTACCGGATGCACAGTGCCCGGTGATTGAGGCCAGCGGTGTTTTCGGGATCGGCAGCCTGCAGGTGCAGTTTCAGGCGGGGTTTGGCCCGACGTGGGCCGATGTCCCGGCGGATTTGGCGCAGGCTGTCATGTTGCTGGCCGCGCATTACTACGAGTTTCGGCATGAGACCGCTTTGGGCGGCGGATGTATGCCGTTTGGCGTTTCGGCGTTGATTGAGCCGCACCGTGCGGTGCGTCTGTCCGGTGCGCGGGCATGAGCGGGCCATTGATGAACCGCAAGCTGGTGTTGGAAGCGCCGCTGCGAAGCCCTGATGGTGCAGGAGGCTTTGCCATAAGCTGGACGGCTCTGGGGACGGTTTGGGGCGCTATTCGCCCGATGTCAGGGCGCGAGGTTTCCGCCGTTGGCGGGACGATGTCGAAGGTGCCAGTGAAGATTTCGGTGCGGGCGGCCCCGGTGGGCAGTGACCTGCGGCCTGAGGTGGATCAGAGGTTTCGGGAGGGAGGCCGGGCCTACGTGATCACGGCTGTGAAAGACGACGATCCGATGCGGCGTGTGCTGACCTGTCATGCTGTCGAGGAGGTGATGGCATGAGTTATGGAGCAGGCGCGGCCTTGCAGGAGGCCGTTTACGCGGCGCTGCGGGCGGATACCGCTCTGGCGAGCATCGTCGGGGATGCGATTTATGACGTGGTCCCGCCGGGTGAGGTGCCACCGCTTTATGTGGCGCTGGGGGCCGAGGTCGCGCGCGACATGTCCGACATGACCGGCGGCGGGGCGATGCATGAGTTCACGATCACCGTGTCGACGCACAATGCGGGTTTTGCGACGGCTAAGGCCGTTGCGGCTGCGGTGTCTGATGTCCTGGTAGATGCGGATTTACCGCTGGCGCGGGGGCAATTGGTGGGGCTGCGCTTCTTTCGGGCACGTGCCGCACGGGTTGCCCCGGGCGATGAGCGGCGGATCAACCTGATCTTTCGGGCACGGGTGTGCGACGGCTGAGGTGATTTGGCCAAATTCAATGATGCAAAACTGGAGTGATGCCGATGGCTGCGCAGAACGGGAAAGACCTTTTGGTCAAGATGGATATGACGGGCGGGGGCCTGTTCGAAACGATCGCGGGGCTTCGCGCGACGCGGATTAGTTTTAACGCGGAAAGCGTGGATGTGACGAGCCTTGAGAGTGCGGGCGGTTGGCGCGAGCTATTGGGCGGCGCGGGTGTGCGCTCGGCCTCGATTAGCGGGTCGGGGGTATTCAAGGATGCGGGTACGGACGCGCGAGCGCGGCAGGTTTTCTTCGATGCGCTGACGCCGGATTTTCAGGTCATTATTCCCGGCTTTGGCACGGTAGAGGGGGCGTTTCAGCTGACCTCGCTTGAGTATTCCGGCACCCACAATGGGGAAGCGACCTATGAGCTGTCACTTGCCTCCGCCGGGGCGCTGACGTTTGAGGCTCTGGTCGAATGAGCAACCCTTATACCGGGGAAGTGACCTTGCGCGTCGATGGGCAGCCGAGGATTTGCAAGCTGACGTTAGGAGCGCTGGCCGAGCTTGAGGCGCTGTTGGATGCGGACACGTTGGTCGAACTGGTCGCGCGGTTTGAGAGAGGCGCTTTTTCGAGCCGGGATGTGCTGGCCTTGCTGGTTGCTGGATTGCGTGGTGGCGGCTGGGACGGGGATGCGGCGGCGCTGCTGACCTCGGACATCGAAGGGGGCCCGGTGGGGGCCGCTAAGGTGGCTGCCGAATTGTTGGCCCGATCTTTTGCGGTGCCGGAATGAGCCTTGATTGGGCGGGGCTGATGCGCGCGGGGCTGGTGGGGCTGCGCTTGCAGCCAGCGCAGTTCTGGGCGCTGACGCCTGCGGAATTGATGCTGATGCTGGGATTGGATCAGGGCAGCGCGCCGATGGGGCGCAGCCAGCTTGATGCGCTGCTGGCGGCCTTTCCGGACAAAGGAGATACGTGATGCGGGATTTTGAACGACTGGATGCCTTCGGCGAAGATATTGAGACCCTTGAGCGGAGCCTTGGTGATGTGTCGGGGATGACGAATGCGTTTTCCGCGCAGCTGGGCGATGTGCGACTGGCGTTGGCGGACACGAACCGGGATCTCGCGTCGCTAGAGCGAGGATTCTCGGGCGGGTTGAAGCGGGCGTTTGACGGGCTGGTACTGGATGGTGCCAGCCTGGCGGATACATTCCGGACGATTGGGCAGGCCATGATCCAGACCACGTATAATGCCGCCGTCAAACCAGTGACGGATCAGCTGGGATCTTTGCTCGCCAGTGGTGTTGGTGCCTTGTTTGGCGGGGCGACTGCTTTTGAGAAAGGTGGGTCGTTTGCGCAAGGGCGGGTGATGCCTTTTGCCAAAGGTGGTGTTGTCAGCGGGACGACCGCGTTCCCGATGCGCGGAGGCCTGGGTGTGATGGGCGAGGCGGGGCCTGAGGCGATTATGCCACTGACACGTGGAGCGGATGGCAGCCTTGGCGTGCGCGCCCAAGGTGGCGGCGGCGTTCATGTGACGATGAACATTAGCACTCCGGATGTCACGGGTTTTCAACGCAGTCAGGGCCAGGTCGCGGCGCAAATGGCGCGGGCTTTGGGCCGTGGGCAGCGCAACAGATAGGGGGCGGATATGGATTTTCACGAGGTGCGGTTTCCCGCGGCATTGAGCTTTGGCTCGCTTGGCGGACCGGAGCGGCGGACAGAGATTGTGACGCTGGCCAATGGGCACGAGGAGCGCAACACCCCGTGGCAGCATTCGCGCAGGCGGTATGATGCGGGCGTGGGGCTGCGGTCTTTGGATGATGTGGAGACGATGATCGCGTTTTTTGAGGCGCGGCGCGGGCAGTTGCACGGGTTTCGTTGGAAGGATTGGTCTGACTACAAAAGCTGTGTGCCATTGGACGACGTTTCGCCCTTTGATCAATTGATCGGCAGTGGGGATGAGGTGCTGACGACGTTTCAGATGGCCAAGTGTTATCACTCGGGCGGTGCGGAGTATTGGCGGCCGGTGACCAAGCCTGTGGACGGGACAGTCCGAGTCGCTGTGGGTGGGGTTGAGCAGCAGGAAGACGTTGATTTCACTGTTGATTATACGACGGGCATTGTGACCTTTGGCGCGGCCCCGGATATGGGAGCCGAAATCCGGATGGGGTTTGAGCTGGATGTGCCGGTGCGGTTTGATACCGATGTCATCCAGACCTCTGCCGCATCCTTCCGCGCGGGCGATGTGCCAAATGTGCCGGTGGTCGAGGTGCGCGTATGAGTGCGCTGACGCAACATCTGAGCCGGGGGGTGACGACCGTGTGCCGGTGTTGGCGGGTGACGCGGGCCGATGGGCAGACTTATGGGTTCACTGATCACGATTTGCCTGTGGTCTTTGACGGCCAACGCTTTGAGGCGAGCACCGGGATGACCGCGCGTGCGATCGAGCAGGGCACGGGGCTGGCGGTGGACAACTCAGAGGCTGTTGGGGCGTTGAGTTCTGCGGCGATCACTGAGGCGGACATTGATCAAGGGCGGCTTGATGGGGCGGAGGTCGTTGCATGGCTTGTGAATTGGCGGGATGTGTCCGAACGGGTGATCCAGTTTCGTGGGACAATCGGAGAGCTTCGCCGGAGCGGTGGGGCATTCCATGCCGAGCTGCGTGGGCTGAGCGATGCGCTGAACCAGCCGCAGGGGCGAATTTTTCATCCTGATTGTGCGGCGGTGTTGGGTGACAGCACCTGTGGCATTGATTTGACCGATCCAGCGTTTGTTGTGGAGGCAGGATTGCTTACGGCCTCGGACGGGCGGAGCGTCGTGGTGCCGGGGGCAGAGACCTATCCGTCGGGATGGTTCGAGCGCGGTGTATTGCGTGTCATCTCGGGCGATGGGGCAGCGCTGCAGGGTGTGGTCAAGCACGATCGGCTGGTGGATGGCGCACGCGAGGTGACACTGTGGGAGCCGTTGCGTGTGGAGTTGCAGGTAGGCGACATCGTGCGCCTGACGGCGGGGTGCGACAAGCGCGGTGAGACCTGCCGGGTGAAGTTTGGGAATTTCGTCAATTTTCGTGGCTTTCCGCATATTCCGGGTGAGGATTGGTTGGTCAGCGTGCCGCGTGGTGTGGGCGATGATGGCGGGAGCCTGAATTCATGAGCCGGGTGGTTGAGGCCGCGCGGGAGTGGATTGGGACGCCGTATGTCCATCAGGCCACAAAGAAGGGGGCCGGGTGTGATTGCCTTGGGCTGCTTCGAGGTGTTTGGCGCGAGCTTTATGGGGCCGAACCACAATCTGTGCCTGCCTATACAATGGATTGGGATGAGCCGCAGGGGCGGGAGGTTTTGGCCCGCGCCTTGGCGCGACATTTGGAGCCTAAGCCGCTGGCGGACGCCTGTGCGGGGGATGTGCTGCTCTTTCGGATGCGAAAAGGCGCGGTGGCCAAGCATGTTGGGATCGCGGCGGAGGTGGGGGCCTCCCCAAGCTTTATTCACAGCTATCTGGGACACGGCGTCGTTGAGAGCCCGCTGACGATGGCGTGGGCTGGGCGCATCGCAGGGCGGTTTGCCTTTATCAAAGGATCATAATTTATGGCCACGATTATACTTTCGGCGGCGGGCATGGCTCTTGGCAGCACTGTGGGCGGCACCTTTCTTGGGATTTCTGCGGCGGCGATTGGCCGGGCGGCGGGCGCGGCCATTGGGCGACACATTGATGAGCGGCTGCTTGGCGCCGGTGCAGCACCAGTCGAGACAGGGCGGATTGATCGCTTTCGTTTGACTGGGGCCAGCGAGGGGACACCGCTGACGCGGGTTTACGGGCGGATGCGCGTGGGTGGGCATGTCATCTGGGCCTCACGCTTTCAGGAGAGCAGCGAAACGACCGGTGGCGGCAAGGGTGGGACGCCTCAGCCCAAAACGACGACCTATAGCTATTCGGTCAGCATGGCGCTTGCGCTCTGTCGGGGCGAGATTACCCATGTGGGCCGGGTGTGGGCTGATGGGGTGGAGGTGAACCCCGAAGACCTGAACATGCGAGTTTACCGAGGGACCGAGGATCAACTGCCAGATCCGAAGATGGTGGCGGTAGATGGCCATGTCCCGGCGTATCGCGGGATCGCTTATGTGGTGTGCGAGGACATGCCGCTGGGTGCCTTTGGCAACCGCGTGCCACAGCTGTCTTTTGAGGTGTTTCGTCCTGCGGAGCAGAGCACGCCAGAAGACGCGGAGGATATCGCACATCTTGTGAATGGCGTCGCTTTGATCCCTGGCACGGGGGAATATGCTTTGGCGACGTCCCCGGTTTTTCTGAGTGGGGAGTATGGGGAGCAGGTGCCTGTCAACTCGCATTCACCCGCGGGTCAGACGGATTTTGTGCAATCGCTTGGCGCGTTGTCTGGGGAATTGCCGCAGTGTCAGTCTGTGTCGCTGGTTGTGTCTTGGTTTGGGGATGATTTGCGGTGCGGGTCCTGCCAGATCAAGCCGAAGGTCGAGCAGACTGAGGTGGACAGCGAGCAGATGCCGTGGCGGGTAAATGGTATCACACGCGGTGCGGCTGAGGTTGTGCCTATGGAGGGCGGGAGGCCGCTTTATGGAGGCACGCCTGCGGATGCGTCGGTCATCGAGGCGATTGCGGCTCTGCGGGACAGCGGTAAGTCTGTGCTCTATTACCCGTTTATTCTGATGGAGCAGTTGGAAGGGAACACGCTGGTTGATCCATATACTGGCGGGACGGGGCAGGCTGTGTTGCCTTGGCGGGGGCGGATTACGACGAGCCTTGCGCCGGGCGTTAGTGGTTCGCCTGACGGGACCGCTGCGGCGGAGGCGGAGGTTGCCGATTTCTTTGGGACCGCCGCGGTGGCAGATTTCTCTGTCTCGGGTGGCGAGGTGTCCTACTCGGGGCCTGCGGAATGGTCTTTCCGGCGCTATATTTTGCATCAAGCGTTTTTGTGCCAGGCGGCGGGTGGGGTCGATGCGTTCTGCATCGGCTCGGAAATGGTGGCGTTGACGCAGGTCAGGGGGGCGGACAACAGCTTTCCAGCTGTGGCGGCGTTGAAGACATTGGCCGCCGATGTTCGCAGCGTTCTGGGGCCCGGATGCAAGATCAGTTATGCGGCGGATTGGTCGGAGTATCATGGCTATCAGCCGGTGGGCACAGGGGACAAGTTCTTTCACCTCGATCCGCTGTGGGCCGATCCGAACATCGATTTCGTCGGGATCGACAATTACATGCCGCTGAGTGATTGGCGGGATGGTGATGACCATTTGGATGCGTCTCACGGCACGGTTTATGATCTGGATTATCTGACCGGCAATGTTGCCGGTGGTGAGGGGTATGATTGGTTTTACCACTCGCACGAAGCAACGGAGGCCCAGATCAGAACGCCGATTACCGATGGGAATGGTGAGCCTTGGGTGTGGCGGTACAAGGACCTTCAGGGCTGGTGGGCGAATGCGCATCACGACCGGGTTGGGGGCGTTCGGCAGACGCAAGCCACCGACTGGCAGCCTCAGAGCAAGCCGATTTGGTTTACGGAACTTGGCTGTGCTGCGATTGATCGGGGGACCAATCAGCCGAACAAGTTTCTGG
>JAHDFG010000049.1:0-4786 GCA_020628265.1 Pseudooctadecabacter sp.
CGCAGCGGATTGCAAATCCGTGTACACCGGTTCGATTCCGGTACTCGCCTCCAACGCTTGGTTCCATCCGACACGTTTGGGATCTGTCGAGATCCGCGTTTTTTCCATTGAGGAACGGATGCAGGCCGGAGCGAGGCACACCTCTCAGCGTTGTTGCGCATCTGAGGATGAGCGCGGAGGGCGTACCGTCACAGGCTGACACCCGTCTTTGGCGTCTAGTCGCTTCCGCGGACCCTGACGTGGTCGGGCAACAAACAGCCGCTAGTCAGTAGCGCCTCGCCATCTCGGCCAATGGCACAGCGACAATGGACGATGCGCGTTCGGCCGACCCGAACGCTTTGTAGCGCGCAATGCAGACATCCCGCATGGCCGCCACCCCCGGGGCGAGATACTTGCGCGGATCAAATTCGCCGGGTGTCGTGGAGAGGACCTTTCGGATGGCGCCGGTCATGGCCAGTCGCAAATCCGTATCCACATTCACTTTGCGCACCCCGTACGTGATACCGCGCTGGATTTCCTCGACCGGCACACCCCAAGTCGGGGGAATATCGCCACCATGCGCGTTGACGATGTCCTGTAGACTGTCAGGAACAGAGGACGAGCCGTGCATAACAAGAGGGGTGTCCGGCAGCCGCTCGTGGATTTCGCGCAAGCGATCTATCGCCAGAATGTCCCCGTCTGGTTTGCGCGAAAACTTGTAGGCACCATGCGAGGTGCCAATCGCGACGGCCAAGGCGTCTACGCCCGTTTGCTCCACAAAGGCGACGGCTTCGTCTGGGTCAGTCAAAAGCATGTCGCGGGACAGCGCCCCCTCGTACCCGTGACCGTCCTCGGCCTCCCCCCGACCGGTTTCAAGGTTTCCAAGATGGCCAATCTCACCTTCGACCGACACACCGACCATATGGGCAACCTGCGAAACCTGCGCGGTCACAGCGACATTCTCTTCAAAGGTCGTGGGCCGTGACCCGTCTTCGGACAAGGACCCATCCATCATGACCGAGCTGAAACCGTTGGTTATGGCCGACAGACAGGTTGCGGGCGAATTGCCGTGATCCTGATGCATGCACACGGGGATATGCGGATAGAGTTCGATCGCAGCTTTGATGAGGTGGGACAGCACCACGTCATTCGCAAAGGCCCGTGCGCCGCGGCTGGCTTGCATGATGACCGGACTGTTCACTGCATCTGCCGCCTGCATGATCGCCAACATCTGTTCCATATTGTTGACGTTGAACGCAGGAATTGCGTAGCCGTGCAGGCAGGCATCATCCATCAATTGCCTAAGTGAGACGAGAGCCATCTGGCGCCCTTTCCGCTTGAGTGTAGGCCGCCGCGATCAGATCCACCTCACCGGCAGAGCCAAGGATGACCGACGTTCTTTGGTGCAAATGCTTGGGGGTGACGTCGAGAATATCGTTATGGCCGTCGGTGGCGCGGCCACCTGCGGCCTCGATGATCATGGCCATCGGAAAGCCTTCATAGAGAAGTCGCAGCTTGCCGCCGGATGCGCGGTTTTCATCGTCCGTGGGGTAAAGAAAAATGCCGCCTCGAATGAGAATGCGGTGAACCTCCGCCACCATGGAGGCAGTCCACCGCATGTTGAAGGCCTTGCCGCGCGGGCCGGTTGGCCCCTCAAGACACTGCGCAACGTAGTCCCGCATAACGCCGTCCCAATGACGTCGGCGCGAGGCATTGATTGCGAATTCGGCGGTTTCCGGTGGCACCCGCATGGCAGGGTGCGTCAACACGAAGGTGTCTGTTTCCGGATCAAGGCTGAAGCCGTCAACGCGCGTCCCCGTCGTGAGGGCCAGCATCGTGGACGGACCGTAGATTGCGTAGCCTGCGCAAACCATCTGATGTCCAGCGGGCAACGCATTCTGGCTTGCGTCTTCGGGTACGTATGAGATCGCAAAGATCGTCCCGACAGAGAGGTCAACATCCAGATTTGAGGACCCGTCCAAAGGGTCGTAGCAGACCACGAAGTCACCGGGACTGGGGTTTTTCAAAACGGTGATATCGTCCGCTTCCTCCGAAATCAGGGTCGCCGTTCTGCCATTGCCCGCACAGGAACGGGCGAACACTTCGTCGGCCATAAGATCAAGTGGTTTCTGGACCTCCCCTTGGGGGTTAACGGACCCGGCCTCGCCTTGATTACCCTGCAGGGCGGACCGGCAGACGAGTGCGGAAATCGACCAGCACGCGCTGGCAATCCGGTCCAGCAGATCGCGCAGATGTTCGTCGCCTACCTCGCGGTCGAGGTAGGCGTGAAGCGTTTCGTTTTGCATGGGATCAACTTGCGAGGTGTTCGAACAATCGTGCGACTGCTTCAGCGCCCGGATCAATATGTCCGTCCAACTGCTCGGCGTTGATGTAGCTGGCACGCCCTGCCTTGGCAGAGGTCAGGGTCGCCGTATAGTTGGCCCCCTTGCGCGCGGCGGCTGCGGCGGCCGCTACGCCTGTGCCCAGTTCTTCCAAGGCAGGCAGCAGCGCATCGACCATGGTCCGGTCGCCGGGGTTGGCCCCGCCGATCTGGCGCATTCGTGCCAGACCCGTCTGCAAGGCGTCCTTCATCGGCAAACCTGACGATGACGCGTCGCCTGCCGCCGCAAAGAAGATCGCCAGAAGCACACCAGACGATCCGCCCATGGTCTGGCTCAACTCCAGACCAATCGCGCGGTAAAGCTGGGTGTGATCGGCCAAAGGCAGGGTATCCATCGCATCGATCAGTGCCCGCGCCGCCGTTGCCAGCGTGGAGCCAGTGTCACCGTCGCCGGACTTGGCATCAAGCAGGTTCAGGTCCGCCTCGGATGCGATCAGGACATTGCAGCAGGCGGTCAGGAACGCCTTCGTCGGCTCGTGCGCCGATGCGGGTGCGCGGATCGGGGACAGCCCGTCGGGCAATGGCAAGACATCAG
The DNA here is from genome assembly GCA_020628265.1 of Pseudooctadecabacter sp. Taxonomy (GTDB): domain Bacteria; phylum Pseudomonadota; class Alphaproteobacteria; order Rhodobacterales; family Rhodobacteraceae; genus Octadecabacter. Next base: position 2,916 of record JAHDFG010000049.1, read on the forward strand.
GGATCTGGACCCGATTGCACCCGGGCCACGCAGGTGCACCGACGGGTTGCGCCAGAAGGTCTTCATCGCCGTTGGACAACTCCATCAGGGAGATCGAGAACCCGTGCATATCAAGCGCGGTCATCATTGCGTCCGGTCCGATGACATGGCGGATTTGCCCACCCAGATCAGAGGCCAGCAAGGTTTCTGTCAGGATCGACATTTCAAGGAAGGACGCGCCGCCAAGGTTGTTGACCAACGCAACATGAGGCGTCTTGGGCATGCCTGCAGCCAATTTTTCCGACATCAGAGCAATCGCGTCCTTTGCACCGCTGGACGCCACCTGTTCCACGCCAGCCTCGCCATGGATGCCAAGGCCGAGTTCGGCCATGCCGTGGGGGATGCGATCCTCTTTCAAGGACCCCGGAACGGTACAGGTGTCCAGAGACATGCCGATACTGCGGGTCGCCTTGATGACGCGTTCGGCAGCTAGGGTGCAGGCCTCGAGGTTGGCACCGTTCTCGGCCATTGCCCCTGCGATCTTGTGCACGAACAAGGTACCCGCGACGCCCCGCGCCTGCGGCAGCTCGGGCAAAGCCACATCGTCATCGACGATGACCATCGACACCTTATGCCCGAACGCCCGCGCGCGTTCTGCGGCAAGGCCAAAGTTCAAACGGTCGCCGGTGTAGTTCTTAACGATCAGCAAACAGCCGGCCGGCCCCGTCACGGCAAGGATACCGGCAAGGACCGCATCCACGGAAGGCGAGGCAAAGACATCACCGCACACTGCCGCTGTCAGCATCCCCTCACCCACGAAGCCCGCATGGGCCGGCTCGTGACCCGACCCGCCGCCCGAGACAAGCGCAACCTTGGATTTGTCCCAATCGGAGCGGACAACGACGCGGATGTGCGGATAGCCGTCCAGCCGCGTCAGTTTCCCCCCTGCCGCCGCAATCGTTCCGTCGATGGCCTGCGTGACCATGTCCTCTTTGGCGTTGATAAAGTGTTCCATGCTGCCCTCCCTCAGGCCACGCGTGCGCCAGCGGCGTCAAAGTAATGCGGATTATTGGGGCGAATTTTGACAATGTCGCCTTCACCCAATGTGGTGTGTGCGTCCGTAACCGTGATCAAGTCATGGTTCTTGAACGCAAGATGCAGGCGCGTCTGGTCGCCCAGATGTTCGACGCGGGTGACCATGCTCTCCTCGCCCTCGCCCTGCAGAATATGTTCGGGCCGCAGCCCGATGGTCGCAGCCCCGTTTGGAGCCCCGCCAAACAGGTCGGCGGGCACAACGTTGATGCGCGGCTGGCCAAGGCGGCTCGCGGCATAGATGCTGACGGGGTTTTCGTAGATTTCCCGCGGGGTGCCGAATTGAACCAGCTTACCATTGTCCAGAACGCCCACATGGGTCGCCATGGTCATAGCCTCGATCTGATCGTGGGTGACGTAAAGCAATGTGGCACCGGACTTGGCCTGAATGTTCTTCAGCTCGATCCGTAGATCCGACCGCAGCTTTGCGTCCAATGAGCTCAGCGGCTCATCCATCAGATAGACCGACGGATTGCGCACCAAGGCCCGCCCGATCGACACCCGTTGCATTTCGCCGCCTGACAGGGCCGTGGCCTTGTTATTCAGCTTGTGGCTGATCTGCAAAATCTCGGCGACTTCACCAACCTTCTGGTCGATGACGCTTTGCGGTGTCTTCAGGATCGGAGACTTCAACGGAAACTCGAGGTTCTGGCGGACCGTCAAATGCGGATAGAGAGAGTATTGCTGGAACACCATCGCCACATCCCGTTGTGCCGGTGTCAGCCCCGCCATGTCACGCCCGCCAATCGACACGCTTCCTGCGTCGGGCTGATCCAGCCCCGAAACCATGCGCAGGGTTG
>JAHDFG010000049.1:4886-11088 GCA_020628265.1 Pseudooctadecabacter sp.
ATCGACACGCTTCCTGCGTCGGGCTGATCCAGCCCCGAAACCATGCGCAGGGTTGTTGTCTTCCCCGCACCGGTTGGCCCCAACAGAACCACGAACGATCCATCCGGAACAGTCATCGTGACATCGTCCAGTGCCGTCTCATCACCGAAGGATTTGGTCACGCCCTTTAGAATAACTTCAGCCATGTGACAGGACCTCCATGTTGGCAGCACTCCTTAGGGCGTGCCCGTTTTCAGCATCGAACAATGTGATGGTGCGCGGGTCAAACCGCAGGCCGGTCTGATCGCCCACATTGACCCGATCGGCAGAGGACAAACGTGCCTTTACCTCACCATTTGGCGTTTCCAGCGTCACGATTTGCGTGGTGCCCAGATATTCGGTCGCGCGAACACGCCCGCGATAGGGTGCCGCATCATCAAGGCGAACATGTTCAGGACGAATACCAAACGTGATCGCGCCATTGGTGCCCTCGCGCATCTCAGGCACTTCAATGCCGACATCATTCAACCGCACTTCGTTCTGACCGGTGCCGATCATACCGTTGAAGTCGAGGAAATTCATCGGCGGGGAGCCAATGAACTGGGCCACGAACTTGGTCGCAGGCCAGTCATAAATGTCCTGCGGGACGCCGAATTGCTCGACCACGCCGTGGTTCATCACGACAATCTTGTCCCCCATCTGCATGGCCTCAAGCTGGTCATGGGTCACGTACACCGTCGTGGCATTCATCCGGTCATGCAAGGCGCGCAATTCCTCGGACATGTGCTCGCGGAACTCCGCATCCAGCGCACCCAAAGGTTCATCCATAAAGAACGCCTTGGGATCCCGTACGATGGCGCGGCCCAGCGCCACGCGCTGGCGGTCGCCGCCCGACAAGCCGCCAACAGGCTTGTTCAAGATGTCCGTGATGCCAAGGATTTCGGCGATTTCACCGACCTTCTTTCTGACTTCAGCTTTCGGCATCCCCTGACTCAACAAGGGGTAGCTGATGTTCTTGCCCACGTTCATATGCGGGTAGAGCGCGAACATCTGGAACACGAAGGCGATGTCACGCTGGCTGGCGGGCTTTTGACCCACCTCCTCGCCGTCGATGAAAATCTCACCGCTGGTGGGCAGCTCCAAGCCCGCCATCATCCGAAGCGTCGTGGTCTTGCCGCAGCCTGACGGCCCCAGCAGCATGAAGAATTCGCCATCTTCGATTGTGAACGAAGACGATTGTACAGCCGTGAAGGCCCCGAATTCTTTGCGCACATTTTCTATTCGTATCTGTGCCATGGGTTACTCCGGAAAGTGGCTGACGATGATGAACATCACCGTGCCGATGAGTGTGATGATGAACGAGTAGGTGTAGAGGCCAATCGCGATAGGCTGCATCAACATGATGACGCCAAGCGCGATGAGGATAGAGGCCACCATCTCCCACGGGCCACGGCGAAGCCGCATCAGGCCATTGATAAAGTTGGTCATTTGCGTACCGCTCCGAAGGTAATGCCGCGCAGCAGGTGTTTGCGCAGAAGCACGGTGAACACCATCACGGGGACAAGGAAGATCGTGGCGCCCGCCGCCACAGCGGGCCAGTCTTTGCCGTTCACGCCGATGATGTTCGGAATGAAAGGCGGTGCTGTTTGGGCCTCACCTGATGTAAGCAGGACGGCGAAGGCATATTCGTTCCACGCAAAGATCAGACAGAAGATGGCTGTCGATGCGATGCCCGTGGCGGCCTGTGGCAGAACCACTTTGTAGAAGGCCTGAAACCTCGTGTAGCCGTCAATCAGCGCCGCTTCTTCGTACTCCATTGGGATTTCGTCGATGAAGCCTTTCAGCAGCCACACAGATAGGGACAGGTTCACCGCCGTATAGAGGAGGATCATGCCCAAATGCGTGTCGTTCAGGCCCAAATTGCGGAACATCAGGAAGATCGGGATCGCGACGGCAATCGGCGGCATCATCCGCGTCGACAGGATGAAGAACAACAAATCATCCTTCAGCGGAACCCGAAACCGGCTGAACGCATAGGCCGCTGCCGTGCCAAGGATCATGCAAAGCGCCGTTGATCCAAAGCCGATGATGACCGAGTTCAGGAAGCGTTCGCCATAGCGGGAAGGACCAGAGATGACGGTGCCGCGTTCACGGGCGATTTCCTCGTACCATGTCTCTGGCGGGCCTGCGGCCTCCAGCATGTCGGGGGTTGCACGTGTCCGATCAGTGAACAGGTTCACGTAGCCTTCAAGCGTTGGCTCAAACACGACGACCGGCGGATAGGCGATCGAGTCTGACGGCGACTTGAAGCCCGTGGCAATGATCCAAAGCAGCGGGATGATCGTGATGACCGCATAGGCGACAACCAAGATACCGGCGAACCACTTGGTCCCTTTGGTCGGTTCAGTGACGGAAAAGCTCATCTTTCTTTTACCTTGTTGAGCGCTTTGACGTAGATCGACGCGAGGCCGAATACGGTGACAAAGAGGATGACGGCGTAAGCCGAGGAATAGCCGGTGCGCCATTTCTCAAAGGCTTCGCGTTTGAGGTCGATGGAAGTCAGCGTGGTCGTGTTGCCCGGACCACCGCCGGTCAGCTGCACGACCAGATCGAACATCTTGAAGTTCTCAATCCCGCGGAACAGCACGGCGAGCATCAGGAATGGCAGGGCCATGGGGATCGTGATCGTCCAGAACTGACGCCATTTGCTGGCACGGTCGCATTCTGCGGCTTCGTAGATGCTGTCAGGGATGGACCGCAGCCCCGCCAGACAGATCAGCATCACAAACGGCGTCCACATCCATGTATCGGCAATGATGATCGCCCAAGGGGCCAGATGCACATCGCCAATCATCGAAAAGCTCGCCGGATCAGCTCCGGTGAAAAACGCGATGACGTAGTTAAACAGACCAATCTGCGGTTGATACAGGAACGTCCAGAAGTTGCCGACAACAGCGGGCGACAGCATCATCGGAAAGACGATGATCGTCGTCCACATGTCGTTGCCCTTGAATTTCTTGTTGATCAGATAGGCCAGCGTGAATCCGATGATCACCTGCAGCGCGATTGTCCAAAGCAGGAAATGCGCGGTGGCCTGCATCGTGTTCCAGATGTCGGGATCGTTTAGGATACGCTCGTAGTTGCGTAGCCCGACCCACTCGACATCATTGTTCGGCCGGTTCACGCGGAAGTTCGTGAAACTCAGCCGGATGGTCCAGATCAACGGAAAGATGTTGACGGCCAGAAGCAGAAAGATGGTCGGGGCCACAAAGATCCAGGCGATCGTCCGGTCGGACAGCCCCCTGATTGTACGGGCCATGCCGTCCGGCGTCTTTTGGGCCATCTTTTGTATGGGTGATGCGGTCATCGCTTGTCCTTTTGCGGAAGGCCTGCCACGGGGCGGCCCACTCTCATTGCCCATTTTGTGAATTGATCCCCAGCCGACCACGGGACCGGCTGGGGGGATGTCAGTGCATGGGAGGAACCACATGCGTCCGACAGGGAGGAGGTTTAGAGCTTGCCTTCGTCCTCGAAGACTTCGGTCCAATCCCGCACAAGGCCATCAAGTGCCTCTTGCGCTGTGCCTTCACCCGCGACCACGTAGTTGTGGATGCGTTCCTGCATGGGGATCAGCAGATCGGCGTAGGCGGGCTCTGCCCAGAAGTCCTTCACGATCGCCATGCTATCGAGGAACGTCTGCGCGTAGGGCTGGCTGGAGGCAAAGCTCGGGTCTTCGACCACGGCGCTCAGCGCGGAATAGCCACCAAGCTCCCACCAACGGGCCTGAATTTCAGGCTGTGCGAACCACTGGATGTACTCCAGTGCCGCGTCCTGCTTTTCGGAGTAGGCAACCACAGAGATCCCCTGCCCGCCCAACTGGGCAAACTGGCCCGCAGGACCCGCAGGGTTCGGGAAGTAACCGGACTTGCCGCCGCCCACGTTTTCGTCAGCCTCAACGCCGGGCCAGATGAAGGCAAAGTTCATCTGCATCGCAACCTGACCGGACCGGTAGGCGTCGATGTTTTCACCCATGTACCAGTTGGACGATCCCGGAGGGGTGCCCGTGTCATAGAGCTCCTTGTAGGCCTCCAGACCTGCAGCCGCTTCGGCAGAGTTAACGAAGCCCGCGATGTCATAGGGCTGCTCGGGGTTTTCGTACTGGAAGCCATAGTTATAGAGCCAGTTGGTCACACCCATGGTGATCCCCTCGGACCCCCGCTCGGTGTAGATCGCAGCACCGTAAACGGTCGTCCCGTCGATATCGCGGCCTTGGAAGAATTGCGCGATGTCTGTCAGTTGGTCGAGCGTTTCTGGCACACCCAACGCATAGCCGTAGGTGTCCATGAATTCGGCCTGAAGCTCGGGGCGTTCAAACCAGTCTTTGCGGTAGGTCCAGCCAACCACGTCGCCAAAGGCGGGCAAGGCGTAATAGTTGGGCGTGTTCTTCGGCCATTCGGCATAACCGGTCACGGTCGCGGGGATGAAATCGCCCATGTCGATGCCGTTGGCATCAAAGAAGTCGTTCAGCTTCACGTAGTGGCCGTTCTCGGCGCCGCCGCCGATCCACTGGCTGTCGCCGATCATCAGATCGCACAGCTGACCGCCGGAGTTCAGTTCGTTCAGCATCCGGTCGGCAAAACTGGTCCATGGCACAAATTCGAAATTCATCGTGTGGCCGGACTGTGCTTCGAAATCCTTGGACAGCTCAACCAAGGCGTTCGCGGGGTCCCAAGCGGCCCAGCACAAGGTGAGGTCGGTCGCATGACCGTCGGCCATGGCGGTGCCGGCAACGCCTGCCGCCAGAATAGCCCCTGCTGCCGCAGATGTGAGAAGGGTGTTTTTCATAAGGATATCTCCTCCCTGGTGTTTCGAGCGCAGCCTCCTCGCCGCGACTCGGTGTTCCATTGTGCTATTTGATGCACGTGCCTCATTGCAAGAAATTTTTGATGCACGTGCCTCAAAATGTGTTACGGATGACCAAGCCCACGATAGAAATCGCCAAGAAAGTCACCGGTTTTCGATGCTGCAAAGGTCTGATAAAATTTCGAAATCCGCTGGGGATTGGGGTGATCGCTTAATGATGCGACCGACGACAAAAGACTTGGCCAAAGCCGCCGGCGTCAGCCGCGCGACGGTCGATCGTGTCCTCAATGGCCGCGAAGGCGTGAAGCAAAAGACCGTCGATAAAGTGAACGCTGCGATCAAGGAACTGGGATTCGTTCGCAACATTCAGGCCGCCAACCTTGCGAAGTCGAAACGCTACCGGTTTGTTTTTGCCCTGCCCCGTTCAGGCGATGAATTCCTGCAGGAACTGGTGCGCCACATCAAGGACGCCGAAGAGGCCTTCGCCGTAGACCAAATCTGGTGCGACGTCGCGCGCATTGACGAAAACGACCCGCACAGCATCGCGGCGTTTCTTGCGTCCCTGTCGTCAGAGGACGTGAGTGGTGTGGCCATTATGGCACCGGAATCTCCGCAGGTCAGGGATGCGATCTTCCGGCTTCAGGAACGCGGCGTGGCCGCTGTGCCCTTCATCTCGGACCAGACAACAATGGATACGGATTGGGTCGGGATCGACAACCGCGCCGCGGGGGCGACCGCGGCCGCCTTGTTGGGACGGTTCTGCAAAGCAGAGGCAGGTGCCATCATGGTCATCGCCGAAAGCATGCAATCCCGCGACAGTCTTGAACGACGTCTCGGATTTGATGCCGAGTTGGGGAAAAGTTTCCCGACGCTCACCGCACTGCCCTCTCTCGAGACTTATGGTGACGAGGAGCGGGCGGAAGAAATCATCACCAACATGGTAAAGAACAATCCCGATATCATCGGCATCTATGTCATGTCGTCGGAAGCACGGGTGCCCGTAAGGATCCTGTCAGGACTTCCCGAGACAGAAAAACTCGTGACAATCGGACATGAACGCACGCCGTTCACGGAAAGGGCGCTTCACGACGGTCGCCTGGACTGTGTGATCGCGCAAAATGCCGGTCATCTCGTCCGCAGTGCCGTGCGCAAGCTGAAGGCCATTACAGACCAACGGTCGACCCACCGGCAACAAGAACATATCCGTGTGGAAATCCTACTCAGCACCAACCTGTAACGCTGGATCGGGCTAAAGTGCCAATGCATCCAATAGGGTCTGACGGTCTGCATCCGCCTTGGGCAACGACGTCTTGATCTCACCGCGTTGCATGATGTGGAAATGATCGGCGTTGGTGAAGGC
>JAHDFG010000050.1:0-1216 GCA_020628265.1 Pseudooctadecabacter sp.
GTCATTCCCGTTCAGGGCATGGCTGGTGGCACCGGATCAACGACCCTTGCCGTTAACCTCGCCTGGGAGCTGGCCAACATCGACGCCGAAACGCCCCCGCGCGTCTGCATCCTTGATCTGGATTTCCAGTTCGGCAGTGTCTCAACCTATCTCGACCTGCCGCGCCGCGAAGCCGTCTTCGAGATGTTGCAAGACACCGAAGCAATGGACAGCGAGAGCTTCATGCACTCGCTTCTGTCGTTCGAGCAAAAGCTGCAGGTGCTGACGGCCCCGACTGATCTGATTCCCATGGATCTCGTCGGACCCGAAGACATCGACCGCGTCGTTGAGATGGCACGCACCAACTTTGACTACGTGATCATCGACATGCCCAAAACGATGGTGGAATGGTCCGAGAACGTGTTGGCCGCGGCGCACGTCTACTTTGCAACTTTGGAACTGGATATGCGGTCGGCGCAGAACACGCTGCGTATCAAACGGGCGCTCCAGTCGGAACAACTGCCCTTCGAAAAGCTGCGGTTCGTTCTCAACCGCGCCCCGAAATTCACGGATCTGAACGGCAAGAGCCGGATCAAGCGTCTGGCGGAAAGCCTTGGTATTTCGATCGAGGTGCAACTGCCCGACGGCGGCAAGGCCGTGCCACAGAATGCCGACCACGGCATTCCGCTGGCTGAAGGAATCGCAAAGAACCCCCTGCGCAAGGAGATCGCGAAGCTCGCGGCCTCCGTCCATCAAGTGAACACCGCTGACGCGGCCGCAACTGCATAAAGGTCGGACCTGATATGTTCTCGAAGTACAAAAAAACTGCTGCACCCGCCCCCAAGGCTGCAGCGCCCAAGGCCAGCAATGTGACAGCAATGCCCGCCGCGGCACCAGCGCCCGCCGCGGCACCGGCGCCCGAGGCCCCGCGCAAATCCATGATGAAGCCGGCGCCCGCCAGATCGGCGGCTGCCCCCGTTGACAAGGAAAAGAAGCGCAAGGAACGTCTGGGTGAAATCAAGCTGGAACTGCACAAGTCCCTGCTCGACAACCTGAACCTTGCCGCGCTTGAGAACGCTTCGGAGAAAGACCTGAAGGCCGAAATCGGCGCGATCGCGCAGGAAACCCTTGATGAGATGGGCGTCGTCCTGAACCGTGAGGAACGTACGACCCTCAATCAGGAACTCTATTTTGAGGTCAAAGGCCTCGGCCCGCTGGAAACCCTCCTGCAGGACGA
>JAHDFG010000050.1:1316-8184 GCA_020628265.1 Pseudooctadecabacter sp.
ACGATCCACGCGAACTCCGCCCGCGATGGCGTGTCCCGTCTGGAAAACATGATCGCCATGGCAGGTATCGAAATGCCGCTCAAGGCCGTGCGCTCCCAGATTTCATCGGCTGTGAACCTGATCGTGCAGGCCTCGCGTCTGCAGGACGGCTCGCGCCGGATGACCTCGATCACGGAAATCACCGGCATGGAAGGCGACGTGATCTCCATGCAAGAGGTGTTCCGCTATCAGCGTGTGGGCCTGACCCCTGACAACAAGATCATCGGTCACTTCACGGCCACCGGTGTGCGCAGCCACTATTCCGAACGGTTCAAGCTGTGGGGCTACGATCTGCCTCCGGCGATCTTCGAACCGGTCGCGGCCCAGTAAGGACGACGATTATGTCAATCAATCCAGAGTTCATCATCTACGCGATCATCTTCGCAGCCTGCATCTTGCTGGTGAACGGCATCTACCTTGTCGCCTTCGGCAAAAGCATCAATTTCAACAACAAGGTGAACCGTCGCCTTGAGATGCTGGAAAAGGGCGGCAACCGCGAACAGGTGCTGGAACAACTCCGCAAGGAGATGACCCAGCACATGAAATCCCAGAGCATCCCGCTCTATTCCCTGCTGGCAGCTAGGGCGCAGAAAGCCAACATCGCCTTCTCCCCTTCCCAGTTGATGATGATCATGGCGGGCATGTCCGCCATGGCCTTTGTCGGTTTGACCGCTGGCACCCAGACATCCGTGCCGATCCGCGTCGCAGTCTCCGTCGCCATGGGCGTGGGCGGCGTTTTCCTGTGGGTCAACAACAAGGCCAAGAAGCGCACCGCGATGATCGAAGAACAGCTGCCCGACGCAGTTGAACTGATGGTTCGCTCCTTGCGCGTGGGTCACCCGTTCTCCTCCGCCGTGGCCATTGTCGCCAAAGAGGTGCCCGACCCGCTCGGGTCGGAAATGGGCGTCATATCCGACGAAGCCGCCTACGGTCGTGACATGGGCGAAACGCTCAAGCACATGGCCGAACGGATGGACATGCAGGATTTGCGCTTCCTCGCCGTGGCCGTGACCATCCAGCAGACCGCCGGTGGTAACCTTGCCGAGATCCTTCATGGCCTCAGCCAGGTGATCCGCGCCCGTTTCAAGCTGTTCCGCCGCGTGAAAGCCATCACCGCCGAAGCGAAATGGTCCGGCATGTTCCTGTCCGTGTTCCCGCTGGGCGCATTGGTCATGATCAACCTCATCCAGCCCAACTACTACGACGACGTGAAAGAGACAGCGGCCTTTATTCCCGCCTGTCTCGTTGTGGCCGGTTTCCTTGTGGCGAACGTCATCGTCATGCGTCGCCTTGTTAATATTCAGGTGTAACCATGGGTTTTCTCGACTCCATCAACCAGCGACTCATTGATCTGCTCGGCCCCTTCGGCCCGCTGATCGCGGTGGGGATGCTTGGCCTTTTGCTGATCCTTCTCGTTCTGCCAGCTATGCTGCAAAAGCGGGAAGACCCGCTCGACAAGCTGAAGGCAAGCGGGGCCATGTCCGGCCGCGCCGCTGAAAAGCTGCGGGCCAGTCAGGGCACCGACAAACTGGACAAGTATTCCAGCTTCCTTGAACCGCAGGATGCCGAAGAATACTCCGCCATCCGGTTGAAGCTGATCCAGGCCGGCTACCGGACCAAATCCGCCGTGAAGACCTATCACGCGGTGCAGTTCGGCCTTGGCATTACCCTGCTTTTGCTGGGCGTGGCCTATGCAATTTACAAGTCCTCCACCGGCGATCCGTCGACCAAGGCGACGGTCATGTCGATCCTCGGGCCCGGCCTTCTGGGCTACTATCTGCCCAAATACTGGGTCAACAAACGTCAGGGCGAACGCCAGCTTGAGATGATCAACGGCTTCCCCGACAGCCTTGATATGATGTTGGTCTGCGTCGAGGCCGGTCAATCCCTCGACCAATCCATCATCCGCGTCAGCCACGAACTCAAATCCGGCTTCCCCGCCCTGGCGGAAGAATACGAAATGGTCAGCAATGAAATGAAGGCCGGTAAGGACAAGACGCAGGTCTTGCGGGACATGTCCGAACGCTGCGGCGTGCCCGACATCGCCTCCTTCGTAACAGTGCTGATCCAGTCGCAGCAATTCGGTACTTCCATCGCCGAAGCCCTGCGCGTGTTCTCTGCCGAAATGCGGGACAAGCGCGTGATGCGGGCCGAGGAAAAGGCCAACACCCTGCCGACAAAAATGACACTCGCGACGATGATGTTGACGGTTCCGCCGCTTCTGATCATCCTCATCGGGCCGTCCGTGTATAACATCTACGAGACGCTGAGTAACGCCAACTTCTAAAGGCACATGCACAGACTTGTAGGGATTTTGATGGGTTTAAGCGCCCTCGCCGGTTGTGGCGAGGGCGCTTTCGCGCCGAATGGGGACCGGGTGTTCGCGCCCGGTGTTGCAGGGGCATCCGATATCGACGGGCTGATCGTGGGGCATCGCCTCATGGCAGCGGGCGAATACGAACTGGCCCTGCAGGCCTATCTGCGGGCTGCCGGTCAACAGGGCCTCAACGTCGATACTTTGTCCGCTCTGGGGTCGGCGAACCTGAAACTGGGGCGCCTAAATCAGGCCGAACAGCTGCTGCGCCGCGCCGTGGAAGAAGACCCAGCCTTTGCCGCCGCATGGAACAATCTGGGCGTTATCCTGATGGAACGGGGCAAAGTTGCAGAGGCCTCACAGGTTTTCCGTCGCGCGTTTGCAACGGATAACGGCAATTCCGACGAAATCAGGGACAACCTGCGCTTGGCGCTCGCAAAATTGGAAAATCCGAGTAATACTGGTCTGCAAGAGAACGAACCGTTCCAATTGGTGCGGCGGGGCACAGGCGACTTTGTGCTACTGTCGACACTGTAAAGAGGCAGAGCAGTAAAGGACGCACCAACATGCGCCACCCTATTCTTCTTTCCGCAGCCCTTTTGGGCTCTTTCACGTTGGCCGCTTGTGACCAGTCGGGCGACGCGCAGGTCGAACGCGCGCTTCAGGACGTGAACGTTGTTGACGAAACGAACCTCAACGATGTGATGCTGACCGTGGCCGACCCGAATGAGGCCGTGAACTATTTCCTTCGTGCGTCCGCCAATGATCCCGGCCGGATCGACCTGATGCGCGGCCTTGGCAAATCCCTGATCCGTGCCCGCCGCCCGCAAGAAGCCGCCGTTGCGTGGCAATCCGTGGTCGATCACGAAGACAGCACGCTGGACGACAAGATCGATCTGGCCGACGCCCTGATCCGCACCAACGATTGGGATGGTGCCGAAGCCGTCCTTGATACGATCCCCCCCACCTACGAGACCTTCAAACGCTACCGGCTTGAGGCCATGGTCGCCGACAGCAACGAGGAATGGGACAATGCCGACAGCTTCTACGAAACCGCCGTTGGCCTGACGACCTCCCCCGCTGGTGTGCTGAACAACTGGGGCTTCTCCAAGCTGACGCGCGGCGACTACGCCGGTGCTGAACGGCTGTTCGTCGATGCCTTGCGCAACGACGGTGACCTGTTTACCGCCAAGAACAATCTGGTTCTGGCCCGTGGTGCCCAGCGCAACTACGACCTGCCCGTCATCCCGATGAGCCAGATCGAACGCGCGCAACTGTTGCACACGCTCGCCCTAACGGCGATCAAACAGAACGACCTGACCATCGGTCGCGGTCTTCTGCGCGAAGCCATCGACACGCATCCCCAGCATTTTGAGGCTGCCGTGCGCTCGCTTCGGGCGCTTGAAGACAACGTGACGAACTAAGCGTGTTCTCATTCCCCGAAGTCTCGGTCACGGTAACGCAGTCCATTGCGTTCCTGATCTTTGTCGCGCCCCTGTGCCTTTACGTGGCGTGGAACGATCTGCGCGCCATGAAGATCCCCACATGGTCCACGGATGCCCTCGCTATCGTTTTCGTGGTGGTCGGCATCTTCGTGATGCCCTTTTCGGATTATTTGTGGCGATACGCGCACTTCGCGGTCGTTCTTGTTGTGGCGATCCTCTTGAATGCGATCGGCGCGATGGGCGCGGGCGATAGCAAATTCCTTGCATCGGCGGCCCCTTTCGTGGCGCTGCCGGACGTCGGATTTGTCTTTTTCCTACTTGGAGCGGGTCTTTTCGCCGGCTTCTTCATTCACCGCATCGCGCGGAGCATAAAACCCATCCGAAATCTGGTGCCCAACTGGGAAAGCTGGTCACAAGGCAAACGGTTCCCCATGGGGTTTGCCATGGGACCCGTCCTGATCATTTATCTGGCATTGCCGCTCTTCTAACCCAACTCTGTCTTCTCAAACAGAATGTAGAGGTCCGTGCGGCGGATCTCTTCCAACTCGATCTTTCCGGTGTCGACCAAACCGTCGAGGATTTCAAAAATCTGCACCTGCACGTCTTGCGCGACAGGGCAGATCGGAACCAGAACGTAGTCCGCGTCCTTAAGACCGGGCACGCCGCCGTAATACCACGGCGCACCGCCCTCCATCGGTTCCAGATCGCTGAACAACCAGTAGCTCGAAAACAGGTCTGCTGCGAAAACGGATTTTCCTGTGGTCAGTCCTGCCTCTTGCATGTCCTGCGCGATCACATCCATGACCCGTGGCAGGCCCAACTCGACCGAACAGGTGTCAAACACCTCTCCCAGGAAGGTCGGTTTCGGCTCCCGATCCTCGTAGAGCGGCAGCACGTCGATTTCCCCGTCCAGCGCGATGCGCAGGTCCACGCGGTTCACACGCAGATCAGCGGACTGAAGATCGCTATGAATGCCACCCCGTGGCAAGATCGGCGCGTAAGTCGCTGTATCCAGACGCATATGCCGGAATGGACTGTAGGCCAGATTGAAGAAAGACTGCGCAGTCAGCGCCAGCGCCATCGCCGCCGTAATCCCAAGGACGGTGCGCATATCCCAGCCGAACCCGTTCACGACCTCGCCCACTTGCACCCGCAGGGCCAGCAACAAAACGGCCAGCAACAACAGCCACTGCGGGTCGTTCCCGAAGTTCTGGAAGGTGACGTAGAAAAAGCCAGGCAGAAGTAGCAGAAGCACAAGCCCCCCTGCGGCCACGCCCGCCTGCCGCAAGGCAATCACTGCAAAGACCGCGACAAGCGAGCCACCCAAATAGGCAGGCGCCCCCATGATCGCCGACAGCGGCTCACCCGGGGCGGATCGGACTTCGGATCCTGCGACGGTCAACAAATCGCCCGCATAGGCGAACCAATAGTCCAGACCGGCAAAAATCGTGATCGCCGCTGCGATAGCGAGGCCCGTCACAACCGCAACAGCCAAGGCACGCACTTGTCCCGTCAGGACAAGACCCAGAACGATCGGCACCGCAAAAGACACAAAGTACGTCATCTTGATGAGGACCATGATGCAAACCATCGCCCCGATGATCACACCGTCAACCGTACCGCGTCCCTCGCGCGGCGGCAGCATCGCCATCACGATGGCCACAAAGGCGGCAGCCCAAGCCAACCGGTTGTAATGCATTGATATCGATACGGAACGTTGCGCCTCGCCGTGGACCAATGCCAGCAACAAGACCATCACGATCAGCCCGAACATCGCCCCGATCCAAGGTGTCAGACGACTGTGCGCCACCCAGACCAGAACCGGCAGGAACAGGGCCGCCACCAGCACCTGTGACCAGATGATCGCCATGCCGACGCCCAGTCCGGCCTTGACCAGCATGGCAATCGGCCAGAATGCCAAAGCCCCGATGGGGGTCATGAAATCCAAGTGTGGTGTCTGACCGTCGGCCATGCGGAACACGATCTGCATCAGGTGCAGCGTGTCGCCCTCGTGTTTGCCGACGTAAAGACCGCCTTTCAGGATCGTCACCCCGCCCATCGCCACAAGGATTAGGGTCAGAAAAACGGTCAAAACCGTTGTTTTTTGCTGTGTCATGCCTGCCTCTGGAACCGATTTGTCCCTTTTTTCGACACAATAGTCGGGCACATCTGCTTTGCAAAACCTTTCCATCCCAGCGCCAAAATATCTAGCGTGGCGGGTGCAGGGGCCACAACGAGAGCTAAGTGAGACGGGCAAAACCATGAATATGCAGACTTCGGACGTGATGGCGCCCCCCGCGCCCAAGACCCTTGAGACCATGTCTTTGTCGCCGGTGATGATGCGCGACATCCTGATCAAAACGATGTTCCGCACGAACCTTGAGACAGCCCGCGATCTGGCACGGGCTGTCTGCCTGCCCGTCGTGATCACCCAGCAGCTGATCGACCTGTGCCGTGACCAACGTCTGTGCGAGGCAACGGGTACGCTGAACGCCAATTCCAGCAACGAAATGGGGTATCAGCTCACCGACATGGGCAAACAACGCGCTCTCGACGCACTGGGCCAGTCGGAATATTTCGGCGCGATGCCCGTGCCACTGGAAGTCTACCGCGAACAGGTGAAACGCCAGTCCATCCGCAACATCCACGTCAGCCGTGACCAGCTGACCAATGCCATGGGGCACCTGATCCTGCCACCCACCCTGCTTGACCAGCTTGGGCCTGCGGTGGGCGCTGGCCGCTCGATCTTGATGTACGGCCCTCCGGGCAACGGTAAGTCGTCCATCTCGAACGGGATCCGCGACGCGCTGGGGGACAAGATCTATATTCCGCGTGCGATTGAATATTCCGGTCAGGTGATCACCGTCTATGACCCCATCGTGCACTCCGCCGCCGAAGAAGACGTGGACGACCCGAACTCCCTGCGCCGGACGTCAGGCCGCTTTGACACCCGCTATGTGAAATGCGAACGCCCGACCGTGATTACGGGCGGTGAACTTTCCCTTGAGATGCTCGATCTGGTCTACAACCCCGTGGCACGGACCTATCAGGCCCCGCTGCAGCTGAAGTC
>JAHDFG010000050.1:8284-11044 GCA_020628265.1 Pseudooctadecabacter sp.
GGCATTCCCTATCAGATGACCCCCGATCTGATTGACCGCGCTTGGGCGAACATGTTCGTCAAAGAGGAAGAAATCGTGCACTGACCTTTGGCGGGGGAACAAAATTCCGGAATTTTGTTGCCTCCGGCGGGGATATTTTAGAGCCAAAGAAACGGGCCGCGCTTGACCTTGGGCGCGGGCCGCGCACCTTAGGGGCATGGACGCCCTTCCCCCTCAATTTGCTGATTGGTTCTCCGCCAAGGGGTGGTCGATCCACCCCCATCAGGCGGACATGCTGGACCGTGCGGCCGAGCCTGCGTTGTTGCTGATTGCCCCCACGGGCGGGGGCAAGACCTTGTCTGGGTTCCTGCCGTCTCTGGTGGAATTGGCAGATGGGGCGCATGAGGGGCTGCACACCCTTTATGTCTCGCCCCTGAAGGCACTCGCGGCGGACATCAAACGCAATCTTGGCACGCCGATTGCAGATATGGACCTGCCCATTCGCGTCGAGGACCGCACGGGCGATACCTCTTACACCCAGAAACGCAGGCAGCGGGCGGACCCGCCGCATATCCTGCTGACCACGCCCGAAAGCCTCGCTTTGCTCACGTCATACGAGGACGCGCCGCGCATTTTCAAAGGGTTGCAGCGGGTGATCGTCGACGAAATCCACGCGCTGGCCGAAAGCAAACGGGGCGATCAGTTGATGCTGGCCCTGTCGCGCATCCAAACCCTTGCCCCCGATCTGCGCCGTGTCGGCCTATCCGCCACGGTCGAAGACCCCGAGGCCATCGCCCGCCTGCTGGCCCGTCACCCCGACCCCTGCCCGATCCTAAAGGCCGATCCGGGGCCGGAGCCGGATATCTCCATGTTGGTCACCGAGGAAAAACCCCCGTGGTCCGGCGGCGGGGCGAAATACTCGATCCCAGCGGTGCTGGACTTGGTCAAGCAGCACAAAACCACGCTGATCTTTCACAACACCCGCGCGCAGGCCGAAATCTATTTCCACAACCTGTGGCTGGCCAATGACGACAGCCTGCCCATCGGCATCCATCACGGCAGCCTCAGCCGCGATCAGCGCGAGAAGGTCGAGGCCGCGATGGTCCGTGGTGATCTGCGGGCCATCGTCTGCACGGGCAGTCTGGATCTTGGGATCGACTGGGGCGACGTGGACCTTGTGATCCAGATCGGCGCGCCCAAGAACGTCAAACGCCTGATCCAGCGGATCGGACGCGCCAACCACCGCTACAACGCCCCGTCCAAGGCCGTTCTGGTACCCGCCAACCGGTTCGAGGTCGTCGAATGCGTGGCCGCGCTGGAGGCCGCAAAAGACGGCGATCTGGACGGTGACCGCCCGAAACCGGGGCCCAAGGACGTGCTGTGCCAGCACATCCTGACGGTGGCCTGCGCGGGGCCCTTTGAGGAAGACACCCTGTTCCGCGAGATCAAAACCGTCGGCGCCTATGCGGACCTGAGCCGCGCGGAATTTGACGACTGCCTCGATTTCTGTGCCACGGGGGGCTACGCGCTGCGGGCCTATGACCAGTGGAAACGGCTCAAGCAAACGAACGGTGAATGGCACCTGCGCGACCCCCGCGCGGCCGCCCGCATTCGCATGAACATCGGCACCATCTTCGATTACGAGACCCTGAAGGTGAAATTCAAACGCGCCGCAAAGGTGCTGGGCGAAATCGAAGAAGGCTTTGCCGCGACCCTGACCAAAGGGGACACCTTCCTTATCGGCGGCCAGATCGTCCGCTACGAGGGGCTCAACCAATTGACCGTGGAGGTCAGCCGCCAAAAGGGGCGAGAGCCAAAGGTGGCCACCTTCAACGGCACGAAATTCGCCACCTCGACCGAGCTTAGCCAGCGCATCCTGCGCATGTTCGGCCAAGACAGCTGGCCCGACCTGCCCGCGCACACAGCCGAATGGCTGCACATGCAGCGGGACTTTTCCAAACTGCCGGAACCGGGCCGCATTCTGGTGGAAACCTTCCCGCAAGACGGGCGCGAAAATATGGTGGTCTACGGCTTCGCGGGCATCAACGCGCACCGGACGCTGGGCCTGATCCTGACCCAACGGATGGAGGCTGCGGGCCTCAACCCGCTTGGGTTTGTGGTGACGGATTACGCTTTGCTGATCTGGGGCCTCTCGCCCGTGGACGACCCTGCCCCGCTCTTTGACCCCGACAACATGTACGAGGGTCTTGAGGTCTGGCTGCAGGGCAATGCTGTGATGAAACGCACCTTCCGCGTGGCCGCCACCATCGCTGGCCTGCTGGAACGCAACACCACATCGGGGCGCAAGACAGGCCGTCAGGCCACGTTCTCCAGCGATATCCTTTATGACACGCTGGCCAAATACGATCCCGATCACCTGATGCTGCGCATCACTCGCGAAGAGGCCATGCGCGGGTTGGTGGATTTCGGACGGATCGAAGACATGCTCCAGCGGACCAAGGGACAGGTCGATCACGTTAGGCTGTCCCGCGTCACGCCCCTTGCCGCACCTCTCTTTCTGGAACCCGGCCGCATCCCCGTCTGGGGCGAAGGGCGCGAACGCCTGATGCAGGACCGCGCGGCCGAACTGATGCAAGAGGCCGGTCTGTCAGACCTCTAGACTTCGCCTCTCTTTCGAGGCATGGAACAGACCATGAACGGATTTACGTTTGATCTGGCCGGACAAAGCCTTGTGGCCCGCGGGGATGGCACATTGTGGTGGCCGTCCGAAGGCCTTCTTTGCGTCTCCGACCTGCATCTTGGCAAATCGGAACGCATGGC
>JAHDFG010000051.1 GCA_020628265.1 Pseudooctadecabacter sp.
CGGCCCCAGTTCAAGGACCTGTTTCAGGACGGGATTGATGGATCGTTCGCTCATGTCCCCCACTTAACCCCCAATCTCCACCATTACAGCCCCCAAAGCGATCCCTGCCATCAAGATCAGGCGACGGGGCCCGACGGTTTCGCCCAAGATGAACCACCCGATCAGGGCCGCAAACACTGTTGACGTCTCGCGCAACACTGCGGCTTCCCCTACCTTGTCCAGCCGTGTGGCCATCATCACGCCGCCAAAACTGACCCAAGCGATAAGCGCGCCGCTCAACCCACGAAGAGCGAGCGACCGCACACCACCCGGCACCCCGAACCGCCGTGCGCGCAAAGCCGCAAGGATCGGAAAGTCCAGCGCCGTCAGAAAGAAGAACCATGCCAAAAAGGTAAAGGGATCAGGGCTTTGCCGAATGCCATAAGCGTCCCAGACGGTGTAGCAGGCAACCAGAACGCCGCCCGCAAAGGCCCAGACCAGTCCTAGTTTCAGGGCACGCAGATCAACCTGTTCAGCGGCCATATTCCGCAGCGCCAGCAATAGCATCGCCCCCGACAACACCCCGACACCCGCCCACTGCAGCGCGGTGAAATGTTCCGAAAATAGAACAGATGCGCCCACCACCGTGATCAACGGTCCTGTCCCACGGATCACCGGATAGACGACCGTATAGGCCGCGCGTTCGTAGGCTAGTGCGACCGTCACTTTGTAAGCAAAATGCACAGCCATCGCGCCCAACAGGATCAGGAAGGTGGTTGGTGTGGGCCAAGGCACCAGAAACAAGGCGATGGGTGCGGACAGCACCACCAACCATGTATCAATCGCGCCTCGGATCATCCAAGGATCGTGCCGCCCTTTCTGCAAAGCCCCGAAAACCGCGTGTGCCAAGGCAGACATAAGCGCAAGTGCGGTGGCCAGTTGCGCACCGGCGGGCGTGCCCGCAATTTCGTTAATCCACTCGGTCAATCTGCGACGGGCGTGGCGGGGGACCAGTCCGCACGGATCGTCACGCCGTCCAGCATCACGTCAAGGCCTGACGACGGATCGGACAGATCAGGGCGGGCGACAAAAGACTGGTACATCGCGGTACCCAGTTGCATCAGGCCAAGTCCCCGCTCGGACGAGGCGATCACTTCGAGCGTGCCGACGGGCGACGGCAGATCACTGGCATAGGCGGTCAGCTCCGCGCGAGAGGCCGCATCCATCACGCCCTCCGGCAGGCGGGAAATCACCTCAAATGCACCCCGTCCCATGGCCGTCCCCTCCCCCCTCACGTCGATGTCGATCCCGAAGGCGAAAGGGTCCTCATGTACGCCGGTCAATGTCATGGACATCAAACCGGCCTTGAAGGCGGCGGACCCCATGCTGACCTGCATCATCGCAGCCGAAGACAGGAAAACGCGCTCAAATACACCCGACACGGACAGAACATCCCCTGCGTCGTTTTCCAGCACGGCCCGCTCAAGGATCAGCTGGCCCGCATCGGGATCCTGACGCAGGAGGATTTGTGCAACCAGATCAGGGCGTGCCGAGGTCCCGCCACCCTCCATGACATCAGGCGACAGCCCTGTTGCGCGGACTTCGATGGCCAAGGGCGGGATGCCCTCTCGGGCCCAGACATCCGTTCCCTGAAGGCGCCAATCGAGAACGTCAAAGGCGTCATCCTCAAACAAGGCGTCCGAACCGTCGAACCGGCACCAGCCGTCAAAGGTTGCACTCACGGCGCGCACCAATCCGGTCTCTGCTCCGAAAACGGTTTCAAGCTGGGAAAGACTGTCCTGACAATCGGCAAGCGTCATGCGGTCAAAGGCAGCCGCCTGCGTGGCCAGAACTATCAGCCCCGCAGACAGAACGCCCCGCTTCATTGCGCAGCCTCGGGTGTCCATGTCGCAAGGATCGTCACCCCCTCCAGAACCGCCACGATCATGGATGCCGGATCACTGGCCGACATGGTCGCACGCAGCACACTTGCCGCGCCAAGGGTCGGCTCGGCACTCAATTGAACCTGAAGCCGGCCACGCGGCTCAGGCAGGGCCATCACAAAGTCGTTCAGCGCGGTTTTTGCGCGATCGGGCATCGACGCCTCGGGCAACGTGCCAACGAACGCGGCCGCCTGCCTTTGCAAGTCCGCCACCTGCTCACGCGGGGAGACATCGCCTGCGGTCAAAAGCTGGCTGCCAAGCGGCAATACCAGAACGGTCTCAAACCAGCCGTCAAAATCAGCGGTGATCGAGAGATCACGCACACCCGCTGAGCCAAAACTTGTTTGCAGTCCAGCGGCGTCGGAAAGGTCCACACCGTCGATGCGGGCCGAGACCACAACGGCATTACTCTCGTCAAACTCTGCGCGCAGTTCATCGACGAAGACCGCGTTCTGTACTCCGTCCCAGCGGACAGAGAGCGACGCGTCGACGCCGGCCGGTCTGGATTGCACCTCAAGCAGGTAATCAAGGACGGGGTCATCCATTTGCGGCCTGACCCTGATGCCCTCAAGCTGCACGTCAAGTGACAGAGGCGGCAAACCCTGCTCAATCAGTCGCTCTATGCCGGACGCACGCCAGCGCAAGCCATCCGCTTTCAATGCAGAGCGCGCATCGACCTCGATGATGATGTTTTCCGCCTCGCACCAGCCGTCAGCCGCCACGGCGGTGTTCGAAAACATGACCGCCGTCTGACCCGCAAGTTCAGCGATAACCGCCTGCGTCGCGTCACATTGGCTGGCCGTCATCCGGTCCTGCGCCCAAAGCGGTTGGCCCGCGCAAATCGCCAGAGCGGCCAAAACCCACTTCATCGGTCGGCCCCCGTCAGGGCAGCGGCAAAATCTTCTGGATCAAAGGGGGCCAGATCGTCGATCTGTTCGCCCACGCCAATGGCATGGATCGGCAGGCCGAACTTGTCCGCAAGGGCCACAAGAACCCCGCCTTTGGCTGTGCCGTCCAGTTTGGTCATGACCAAGCCCGTGACATCCGCCAGTTCCTGAAAGGTCTTCACCTGGCTCAGCGCATTCTGACCTGTGGTGGCATCCAGAACCAACAGGGTGTTGTGTGGCGCATCGGGGTCCTTTTTGCGGATCACACGGACAATCTTCGACAACTCCTCCATCAGGTCGGCGCGGTTTTGCAGCCGCCCCGCCGTGTCGATCATCAACAAATCCGCACCATCACGCGCCGCCTGCTCCATCGCATCAAAGGCGAGTGACGCAGGATCGGACCCTTCAGGTGCGGTCAAAACCGGCACCCCTGCCCGTTCGCCCCAGACCTGCAGTTGTTCCACCGCTGCTGCGCGAAACGTATCGCCCGCTGCAATCACAACCTTTTTGCCTGCCGCCTGAAACTGACTGGCCAGTTTGCCGATGGTCGTCGTCTTTCCGGACCCGTTCACACCGACCACCAAAACAACCTGAGGCGTGGTCGGATAAAGCGGCATGGGGCGCGCGACCGGTTCCATGATCCGCGCGACCTCAGCCGCCAACAAGTCCTTGATTTCCTGCGTCGAAAGGCGCTTCCCAAACCGGCCTTCGGCCATATTCGCCGTCACGCGAAGGGCCGTGTCGACCCCCATATCCGCGCTGATCAACAACTCTTCAAGCTGTTCCAGCATGTCATCGTCAAGTTCCCGCCGAACGACGGTTTTCTTCTCGCCGCGCCCCAGCAAGCGGCCCAAAAGGCCGGGCTTGGTCGTGGCTGCCTCTTCTGCCGCCTTGGCATTCGCTTCGGCGTTCTGGCGGGCGATCTCGGCCTTGCGCGCCTCTTCCTCGGCACGTGCGGCCTCCGCCGCTGCGGCTTCATCGGCCAAACGCTGCCGTTCGGCCTCCGCTTCGGCCTGCCTGCGGGCCTCTTCCTCAGCCTGCCGTGCTTCTTCCTGCCGCTTCGCTTCGGCCTCTGCAGCGGCCTGTGCGGCGGCAGCTTCGGCGGCGCGGGCGGCGGCCTCGGCCTGTGCCTTGGCGTCTGCGTCCGCTTGGGCTTGTGCTGCGGCCTCTATGGCCCGCTCGCGGGCCTCTTGTTCGGCCGCCAGTCGGGCTGCCTCCGCCTGTTCGGCTTCCTGTCTCAGGCGCGCGGCGTCCTCATCGGCTGCTCGTTTGGCGGCGGCTTCCTCCTCCGCGCGCTGGGCTTCTTCTGCCTTGCGGGCAGCTTCCGCAGCCTCGGCAGCCTCCTCGGCCTCACGTCTGGCCCGCTCTTCGGCTTCTTGTCGGGCGACCTCAGCAGCCCGCTCTGCCTCTGCAGCCTCTTCGGCTGCGGCATCCGTACCGACCTCCGCGTCTACATCTTCTTCAACGCCGCCATCCTCGACAATGGCGTCCAATCCATCCTCGATCTTTGAGGAAGATTTAAACAATCGGTCTTTAAGCTTCTTGAAAAACGCCATTGAGGGCTCCGCTAGGTCTTTGGTAACACCTAATAGCCCAAAAGAGCGGAAGAAACCCGCGACCACAAAAATTCCACTGATCTGCCCCGACTGGGACGGATCGCCCCATTATCCCGCGTCGCAATCCTCGCTAGAAAAGGCCCATGAGTGTGCGCAATCCCCTGCCCATCTTCGCCATTGTGACCCTGACAGCGCCAGCGCTGATCGGGCTTGGGGCGGTTTATGGAGGCGTTTGGTCCGTTGCGGGTCTTTTATGGATGACCGCCCTGACGGCCAGTCTGGACGAATTGGTGACTTGGACGCTGCCATCAGTGGACGGGGATGAGTTTCCGGCCGCTGACAGACTTTCCATGACCCTTGCCGTGGCGCACTTCGCACTGTGGGCTCTGGTCCTCGCAGCCCTCGGCGGTTGGACCGGGCTTGAGACATGGGAAAAGCTGTGCGTCTTCGCCGGCGCGGGCCTGTTCATCGGACAGGTCAGCAATTCCAACGCGCATGAGCTGATCCACAGGCCCGGTCGCTGGCTGCGGCGGGCCGGCCGTTGGGTTTATATTTCGGTGCTGTTCGGTCATCATCTGTCCGCCCACACGCTGGTCCATCACGTCCATGTGGGCACCGTCAAAGACCCCAGCACGGCGCGGCGCGGCGAAGGGTTCTACCGGTTTTTCATGCGCGCATGGGTCGGTGGGTTCCGTGGGGGTCTGGCCGCAGAAAACAAGCGGTTCCCGCAACTCGGTCGGCCCGCCTACCGTCATCCTTACGTGGCCTATGTGGTCGGGGCGCTGTTGATGCTGGTTGCCGCCGCCCTGATTGGCGGCGCAAAGGGTGTTCTCGGCGCACTCTGCCTTGCTGGATTTGCGCAGGTGCAACTGATGATGTCGGACTACGTGCAGCACTACGGTTTGTCCCGCCGCATCATGGACAACGGCAAGCCTGAACCGGTCAACGCACAGCACTCGTGGAACGCCCCCCATGCCATGTCGTCCGCGTTGATGCTGAACGCCCCGCGTCATTCCGATCACCACGCCCATCCTGCCCGCGCCTTTCCGTCCCTGCGTCTGGAAAGCGATATGCCAATGCTCCCCTATTCCTTGCCGGTGATGGCCTGCCTCGCGCTTTGGCCCAAACTTTGGCGCAAGGTGATGGACCCCCTCGCGTCCGAGTGGCAAGTGCCCGCTGATTAGGGCCTGCCCTCTGGCCGGATAAGCCATGGCCTGCCACAGTGGTCGTATGAAAACTGCATTGCTACCAATCCTGATCCTGCTGGGACATACCGCAGTGGCCGAGACGCCCTTGGACGGGGACGCTTTCGAAGCCCTCGTGACGGGCAAAACCCTGACGTTTTCGAGTGCATCAGGTCCCTACGGCGTCGAATACTACGCGCCGAACCGCCGTGTCGTGTGGTCTTTTGTCGGCGGCGATTGCCAGAACGGCGAATGGTTTGAGACAGACGGCCCCCAAGGCCCCGAAATCTGCTTTGTCTACGAAACAGACCCCGAGCCACAATGCTGGCAAGTCTTTGACGTCGATGGAAAAATCCGCGCGGACTTTATGAACACACCCGGCACCACGGTCCTTTACGAAGCGGTAGAGGCAGAACCGCTGGTTTGCGGCGGCGTCGGCACCTGAGGCCTAAAACAGACTGCCCTGTCCGGCGGGCGGGTCCTTTGGTTTGGATTTCGGCTTCGGTTTTGGCTGGACCTCAGCGGGGCCACCACCGGGCGTCATCGTCCCATCGGCGAATTCAATCTCCAACGCTTTAACACCTTCCGCAGCCTTCGCACTCGTGACCACGTCGCCGTCGCCGCGCACCACCGCATAGCCGCGCTTGAGCGTTTCGCGGTAGCCCAAAGTCTCGCGCATCCGGTCCAAAGCCTCCAATCGGGAGGACTTGCGTTCCATATCAGACGTGGCCGCCACTGTCAGACGCCGCAACACAGCCTGCAGGTCTTTCGCCGCCCGCGCCTGCGCCACCTGCACAGCTTCAGGCCGCAATCGCCCAGCCTGAACGGCCAATTCCTGCTGGGCGCGGTCGGTTTTTCGCGCCAAGGCGGGCCCCATCCGCGCCGACCACCCCGACAGCCGTTCGCGTCCCTGCGACACGCGACCGTCCAACACCGAAGGCCGCAACATACCCGCCGCGGCACCCAACCGCAGCCGCCCGTCATTGACCCGCCCGATCAGGGCTCCATCCAGCTTTTCGGCCCAATAATCAAACCGTTGCTTGGCGTCATCGGTCAGCTGTTCCGGCCGTGGCAAAACCCGCGCCAAATCCGCCACCCGCTGCTTGCGTCGGCCAATGGCCTCGGTCACCGCGCGACTGGCCCGCGCGCCCATCTGGTCAACGCCCGCCAAAAGCTCCATCCGCACCGGCACAGCCATTTCGGCGGCAGCCGTCGGCGTCGGCGCCCGCCGGTCGGATACATAGTCGATCAGCGTGGTGTCCGTCTCGTGCCCCACGGCAGAAATCAGCGGGATCTCGGACGCGGCAGCCGCACGGGCCACCGCCTCTTCGTTAAAGCCCCACAAATCCTCGATCGACCCGCCCCCGCGGGCCACGATCAACAAATCAGGCCGCGGCAGCGCCCCACCAGGCGTCATCGCATTGAACCCTGCAATCGCGCGGGCCACCTGCGGAGCACACTCCTTGCCCTGCACCGCGACGGGCCACACCAGCACCTTGCGCGGGAACCGGTCCCGAAGGCGGTGCAAAATATCTCTGATCACCGCGCCCGTCGGCGATGTGATGACCCCGATCACCTCCGGCAGATAGGGCAACGGCGCTTTGCGGTCATCATCAAACAAGCCTTCGGCCTGCAGCGCCTTCATCCGCTTATCCAGCATCGCCATCAACGCACCGACACCCGCAACAGCCACTTCGGTCGCATTCAACTGATACTTCGACTGACTGCCAAAAGTCGTCATCCGGCCCGAGACAACAACCTCCATCCCCTCCTCAGGGATCACGGACAGGCTCGCCACCTGCCCTTTCCATGTGGTGCAGGCCAGCACGTTGCGGTCGTCCTTAAGGTCAAAATACAGATGCCCCGACCGCGCCCGCACCACGCGGCCCACCTCGGCCTTGACCCGCACATGACCAAACTCGCCCTCGATGGCCCGTTTGACGGCACCCGACAACTCACTGACGGTGAATTCCGGCGTGTTTCCCGCCTTCTCCGGCTCGTCCAATAAATCCAAAACCACTGCCCTCGCGCGTTGCATCACTTGTGCTGCATTGACCGGCATCTTAGAACGCGGGCAAACAGAAGGGAACGCCATGAACATCCTGATCTTGGGCGGCGGCGGTCGCGAACACAGCCTCGCGTGGGCCATCAAGCAAAACCCCAAATGTGACCGCCTGATCGTGGCACCGGGCAATGCCGGCATCGCCCAGATCGCCGATTGCGCCACCTTGGACATCGAAGACGGTGACGCCGTCGCCAGCTTTTGCGCAGATAAAGCCATCGACTTCGTGGTGATCGGACCCGAGGCCCCCCTCGCCGCCGGTGTGGCGGATGTTTTGCGCGCCAACGACATATTGGTTTTCGGATGTTCCGGCGCCGCAGCACAGCTGGAATCGTCCAAATCTTTCACAAAAGCCATCTGCGACGCCTGCAACGCGCCCACCGCCGCCTACGCCCATTTCACCGATGCCGAAGCCGCGAAATCCTACGTCACCGAACAGGGCGCGCCCATCGTCATCAAGGCCGACGGCTTGGCGGCCGGCAAAGGCGTCGTAGTGGCGATGGACCTTGCCACCGCGCATGCTGCCATTGACGACATGCTCGGCGGCCAGTTTGGCGATGCCGGCGCCGAAGTGGTGATTGAAGAGTTCATGGAAGGTGAAGAAGCCTCGTTCTTCCTGCTCTGCGACGGGGAAACCGTCCTGCCCGTTGGCACCGCCCAAGACCACAAACGCGCCTTCGACGGCGACAAAGGCCCCAACACCGGCGGCATGGGCGCCTATTCTCCTGCGCCTGTCCTCACCGAGGCCGTCGCCCAGAAGGCCCTCGATGAAATCGTCCAGCCGACCGTCACTGAGATGGCCAAACGCGGCACCCCGTTTCAGGGCGTGCTCTACGCGGGGCTCATGATCAAAGACGGCCAGCCCCGTCTGGTGGAATACAACGTCCGTTTCGGCGATCCGGAATGTCAGGTGCTGATGATGCGGCTCGGGGCCCAGATCCTCGATCTGCTCCACGCCTGCGCCCGCGGCGAGCTTGCCAATGTGCGCCCCATCTGGGCCGACGACCACGCCATGACCATCGTCATGGCCGCCGAGGGCTATCCCGGATCATACGAAAAAGGCACCGTGATCAAAGGCTTGGACGCCGCACCTGACACGTCCAGCGCGACCGTCTTCCATGCCGGCACCACCGAAGCGAACGGACAAATCACAGCCACCGGCGGGCGGGTCCTGAACGTCACAGCGCGCGGGGCCTCCCTCAAGGACGCCCACGCAAGCGCCTACGGCATCGTCGATGCCATCGACTGGCCCGAAGGCTTCTTCCGCCGCGACATCGGCCACCGCGCCCTTTGACCTTCTTCTGACCCGAAAACTCCCCCCGGAGGGTCGACCTCAAGCCAAACAACGGCTGATGTCAGGGCTCAGGCCCGCAACAAACACCCATAAAAAATGCAAAAGCCGCGCCCAAAGGCGCGGCTTTTTCCGTTCTACAACAGCAATTTAAGCGGCAGAGGCACGGCTCGCCAAGGTGTCGCTGATCTCATCGGCGGCATCACTCTCGTTGCCATTGCCCACCGCGGCAATCTCGCGCGTCAGGCGTTCAAGGGCCGCTTCGTACAGCTGACGCTCGGAATAGCTTTGCTCGCGCTGATCATCCGCGCGGTGCAAGTCGCGCACCACTTCTGCGATCGCAATCAGGTCACCGGAGTTGATCTTCTGTTCATATTCCTGCGCCCGACGGGACCACATAGCCTTCTTGACCTTGGCCTTGCCCTTCAGCGTCTTCATCGCATCGGCCACCACGTCCGGTGCAGACAGGGACCGCATCCCTACTTCTTCAGCCTTATTCGTCGGCACGCGCAGCGTCATCTTGTCCTTTTCAAAGGCGATAACGAACATCTCCAACTCGAAACCCGCGACTTCCTGGGTCTCAATCGATACGATCTTGCCCACACCATGGGCCGGATAGACGACGAAGTCATTGGGGCTAAATTCGTTTTTCTTCTTGGCCATGAGCATTCCTTTCCTCAAAGCAGCATCTCCGACGACAAAAAGACCCGCCCGCGGGCCGAGGCCCCCGTCAGGTCATTCCGTCAAAACTGGATCAGCAATTAAGCGTCATTATCGACACTATACCATAAAAACGGGGTGATTCCCAGCGCGGGTCAGCCGCCCTCGCCCGGAGCCTCCGAGAACAGCTCCATCTTGCCTTCCTTACCGTCCATGTCGTCGGCGTTTGGCAGCGGGTCCTTCTTGGTGATGATCACCGGCCACATCTCGGAATACTTGCGGTTGAACTCCACCCACTTTTCCATGTCCGGCTCGGTGTCGGGACGGATCGCGTCAGCAGGGCATTCGGGTTCGCACACGCCACAGTCAATGCATTCGTCAGGATGGATCACCAGCATGTTCTCGCCCTCGTAGAAGCAGTCCACAGGGCAGACTTCGACGCAGTCGGTGTATTTGCAGGCGATGCAGTTGTCGTTGACGATGTAGGTCATTGGAGCTTCCTGAATGTGTCGGCGACGTCTCTAGCCGCGCCGTGGCTGGGCTTCAAGGGCTGACGTACCGGCGGGCCTAACTCTTGCCGCGCAAGTGGTCCATCTCACGGCGGTCCTTTTTGGTCGGACGACCGCCAACCCGTTGTTCTATAGGATCAATTTTTGGCGGGGGCGGCGGGGTCAAATCTTCGTATAAGGTCTGGGCTTCGGGTGCGGGGCCACGACGCACCCCGCAGGCTACAACCTTGATCACACGCACCTGATCGGCCTTGGGGAACGTCAGTACAACGCCGGGGGCAATGGTCCGGCTGGGCTTGCTCACAGGGGTGCCGTCCACACGGCATTTACCGGATTTCACCAATCCGGCGGCCAGCCCGCGCGACTTGAAAAACCGCGCGTGCCACAGCCACTTGTCCAGCCGGATGGTGCTGTCGTCCGTCAATCCCGTTTCAGGCCGGCCAAAGCCGCTGCAAAGGGGTTGTCGGGATCAATGGCCTTTTCCTTCTTAGGCGGACGCGCCTGGAAGTTCTGGGCCTTCCCTTTGTTGGGCTTCCCACCCTTCTTGCCCTTGGGGGGGCCTTTGCGTTGCGGACGGTCACCCTGCGGCCGGCCGCGACCTTTCGGCGCCCAAGCGAAGGTATAGAAGACCTCCATTTCGGGGGCTTCCGCCGCCTCACCCTCGAGGACCGGTTGGGGATCTGCGGCGGCTGCATCTTCGGCAGGGGCCGCCGTGGAGGCCTTCACCTTCTCCCGCTCACCCTTCTCGGCCTTGTAACCCAAGCCCTCCATCAGGCCTGCGAATTGTTCCAGCGTCATGCCGGTGATCGACAACATGTCAGCCGTGGCTTCAAACCCGCCCCGTGTGTCCTGATCGCGTAGCATGTCGGCCAGACGTTCCAGCATGTCGATGCGGATCGCGCGT
>JAHDFG010000052.1 GCA_020628265.1 Pseudooctadecabacter sp.
CCAAGCGCGTGGGCGGTGCGATCAGCGACTACGCCGCGATCAAGCTGCTGAAGTTCGGCACGGCCTAAGCCCGCGCCTTTCGGAACGGTGCGCCTTTCGGGGCGCATCGGGTCCGGGCGCGTGCGGGACGCGAGTTCGCCCTCGCGTTGTCCAGCTGCTTCCTTCCGTCCGAGCAATGCGGGGAGCACGCGCCCGGTTCTTTCCACGGCGGACAAGATTGAGACCGTTTTCGGAGTACGTCCATGATGCTGATTGAAGAAACCACAGTGCCCACGGGGGCTTTGCCGGTTGCGGTGTTCAAGGAACACCTGCGGCTTGGGTCCGGCTTTGCCGACGATGGCCTGCAGGATGCCCTGCTGGAAGGCTTTTTGCGGTCGGCGCTGGCCGCGATTGAGGCGCGGACGGGCAAGGCCCTGATCGAGCGGGAGTTCAGCTGGACGGTAACCCGCTGGCGTGGAGCTGCGGAACAGCCGCTGCCCATCGGGCCGGTCAATGCAATTGTTCAAGTGGCGGTCGTGGATCGGAGTGGAGTGGAGACGGTCGTTTCCAACGATGTCTACCAGTTGATGCCAGATATGCAGCGGCCTGTTTTGGTCGCGCTTGGCGCAGCCTTGCCTACGATCCCGCATGGAGGGTCCGCAAAAATCGGCATGGTTGCGGGCTTTGGCCCTGACTGGTCCGATTTGCCAGCCGATCTTGCGCAAGCGGTGCTGTTGCTGGCGGCGCACTACTACGAGTACCGGCATGAGGTTCAATACGATGGCGGCTGTATGCCCTTTGGCGTCAGCGCTCTGATCGAGCGCTACCGCACGCTGCGCCTGCTGGGCGGAGGTGCCACCTGATGGCGTATCGTTTGAACAGGCAGCTGGTGCTTGAGATGCCAGCCCGTGTGCCTGATGGGGCGGGTGGTTTCACACAAAGTTGGATGCCCTTGGGCAAGCTTTGGGCGCGGGTGATCGCGCGGACCGGTCGAGAGGCCGCAGGTGTTGCAGGGCCACTCAGCCGGATCGGCTACAAGATTATCGTGCGCGGGGCACCCGCAGGCTCGGAGGCCCGCCCGCAACCGGAACAGCGGTTCCGCGAGGGGGAACGGCTCTACCGGATCGTGGCGGTCACGGAAGATGACGCAGACGGACGGTATCTGGTCTGCACCGCGAAAGAGGAGACAGCAGCATGAGCTATGGCGTTTCTGCAGCCCTTCAGACGGCGGTTTATCAGGCTTTGACTGCCGATCCGGTCCTGTCGGGCATCGTTGGCGATGACATCTATGACGCGCTGCCTTCGGGCGCGCTGCCTTCGATGTATGTGGCGCTGGGCCCTGAAACAGCGCGGGACAGGTCCGACAAGACCGGGTCCGGTGCCGAGCACTTTTTCACGGTTTCGGTTGTCACAGACGTTGCGGGCTTCGCCACGGCGAAAATGGCAGCTGCGGCTGTATCGGACGCGCTGGTGGATGCTGCGCTGCCCCTCGATCGCGGCGCGTTGATTGGCTTGAGCTTTCAGCGTGCCAAGGCGGTGCGGGTCGGGACGGCGGACGAACGACGCATCGACCTGACGTTCCGCGCGCTGGTGCAGGACACCTGACGGGCCTGTCCCGATCTGACTTTCAAAAACACATACGGAGTATTCGATATGACAGCCCAAAACGGCAAGGACTTGCTGATCAAGATCGACATGACTGGCGACGGTCTGTTTGAAACGGCTGCTGGACTGCGCGCCACGCGCATCAGCTTTAACGCAGAGACGGTGGACGTCACATCGCTGGACAGCACCGGCGGCTGGCGCGAGGTGTTGGGCGGCGCGGGTGTGAAGTCCGCCACGATTTCCGGATCGGGCGTCTTCAAGGATGAGAACACGGACGAGCGGGTTCGCGAGATATTCTTTTCTGGGGAGACGCCGGACTTTCAGGTGATTGTGCCCGACTTTGGCACAATCGAAGGTGCCTTCCTTGTGAGCTCGATTGAATATGCGGGCAATTACAACGGGGAAGCGACCTATGAGATGTCGCTGGCGTCCGCCGGTGAAGTCACCTTTACGGCCTTCCCGTAATGCCAGGTGGCCCTCACAATTTGCCTCACAACCCTTGGGCTGGCGAGGTCGCGTTGGTTGTCGATGGGCAACCGATTGCCTGCAAGCTGACCCTTGGGGCGTTGGCCGAGCTGGAAGCCACATTGGGTGTGGACACATTGGTGGCTTTGGTCAAGCGCTTCGAGGCCGGACGGTTTTCGACGCGGGATGTGCTGGCGCTTATCGTTGCAGGCTTGCGTGGGGGCGGTTGGCGGGGCACGGCGGCGGACCTGATGCAGGCCGAGATTGAGGGCGGCATTCTGAAAGCGGCGGAGGCGGCGGCAGAGTTGCTGGCGCGCGCCTTTGCCACCCCATGAGCGGTTTTGACTGGCCCGGCCTGATGCGGGCGGGCCTCCGCGATCTGGGGTTGAGGCCAGCAGAATTCTGGGCGCTGACACCAGCCGAATTGTGGCTGCTGTTAGGACCTGAAGCGGGTGAGATGCCGATGGGACGGAGCCGGTTGGATGCGCTGTCGCAGGCCTATCCGGACACACATGCGGACTTAGGAGCAGATGATGGATGAGATCGACGGGCTGGATGCCCTTGAAACACAGGCAGAGGCGTTGGAGCAGACGTTAGGGTCCGTGACCGCGTTGACGGATGCCTTTGAGGGGCAATTGCGGCAGGTCCAGACGACGCTGGATGCGACGACGCGGGATCTGGGCAACCTTGAGCGCGGCTTTTCCGGCGGGTTGCGCAAGGCCTTTGACGGTCTGGTGTTCGAGGGGCGGTCCTTGTCCGATGCCTTTGCCACGCTGGGCCAGGCCATGTCGCGCACTGTTTATCAGAACGCGATGAAGCCTGTGACGGATCATTTTGGTGGCATTCTGGCCGGTGGGGTCAATTCGTTGATCGAAAGCCTCATGCCATTTGAGAAGGGCGGGGCCTTTAGTGGTGGGCGTGTGACGCCTTTCGCAAAGGGCGGAATTGTCAGCGGTCCGACAACATTTCCCATGCGCGGAGGCACGGGGCTGATGGGCGAGGCGGGGCCCGAGGCGATCATGCCGCTGACCCGCGGGGCCGACGGCAGCCTTGGCGTGCGCACCCAAGGGGGCGGACAGCCGGTCAATATTACCATGAACATATCCACGCCGGATGTGGCGGGGTTCCAACGCAGCCAAAGCCAGATTGCAGCGTCCATGGGGCGTGCGCTGAGCCGCGGCCAACGGAACCGCTAGGGGAGGGCGAGCCATGAGTTTTCACGAAGTACGATTTCCCACCAAGTTGAGTTTTGGGGCGCTGGGCGGGCCGGAGCGCCGGACCGAGATTGTCACGCTGGCAAACGGGTTCGAAGAACGCAACACGCCGTGGGCCCATTCGCGCAGGCGGTACGATGCCGGAATGGGGCTCCGGTCGCTGGGCGATGTTGAGACGGTCGTGGCCTTCTTTGAGGCGCGGCAGGGGCAGATGTTCGGGTTCCGCTGGAAGGATTGGTCTGACTACAAGACCTCCAAGGCGGGGCGCGCCGTTGACGGTGGTGATCAGCTGTTGGGCATGGGCGATGAGACGCGCGATGTGTTCCAGCTGGTCAAGAACTATGCATCGGGCTCGGCCAGCTACGCCCGTCCGATCACGAAGCCCGTTGAAGGGACCGTTCAGGTCGCTGTCAGCGGCGGGGCGCTGGTCGAAGGGGTGGACTACGAGGTTGACCTGAACACCGGTCTGGTGACGTTCAATCACCCGCCCGATCATCAGGCCGAGGTGACCGCAGGGTTTGAGTTCGACGTGCCGGTACGGTTTGATACCGATACAATCGTGACGTCGATGGCCACCTTTCAGGCGGGTGAGGTACCGGACATTCCGGTGGTAGAGGTGCGGGTATGAGCGCGCTTCAGGACCACTTGGAACGTGGTGTGACCACGCTGGCACGTTGTTGGGCGGTGATCCGCAAGGATGGTGTGGTTTACGGCTTCACGGACCATGACCGCCCCTTGGGATTTGACGGGATCACCTTCAAGGCGGACAGCGGAATGACGGCGCGGGCAATCATGTCGGCCAGTGGCTTGTCGGTAGATAATTCGGAGGCGATGGGCGCGCTAAGTGACGCGGCCATCACCGAGGCTGACATCGAGGCAGGGCGCTTTGACGGGGCGGAGGTGAAAGCGTGGTTGGTCAATTGGGCGGACGTCAGCGTCAGAAGCCTGCGATTTGCGGGCAGCATTGGTGAGCTGCGCCGCGCAGGTGGGGCGTTTCATGCGGAACTGCGGGGGCTGACGGAACGGTTGAACCACCCACAGGGCCGTGTCTACCAGACACCGTGTTCTGCCATCCTTGGCGACGTCGGATGCCAGTTTGATCTTGGAAAGGACGGATACTCGGCTGAGGTCGCTGTCGAAGAGGTGATCGAAGGCCGGCGTTTGAGCTTCGCCAATTTGTTCTCATTTGAACCTGCGTGGTTCGAGCGGGGGCGGTTGGACGTTTTGACCGGTGAGGCGACCGGCATGGTTGCCGTCATCAAGCGCGACCGCTTCGTCGGGTCCGAGCGGCTGATCGAGGTTTGGGAGTCGTTTCGTGCGCCGCTGGTTGCGGGAGATAAGGTGCGGCTGCAGGCTGGTTGTGACAAACGGTTTGA
Organism: Pseudooctadecabacter sp.; assembly: GCA_020628265.1. GTDB lineage: Bacteria > Pseudomonadota > Alphaproteobacteria > Rhodobacterales > Rhodobacteraceae > Octadecabacter. The sequence continues at coordinate 4,640 of JAHDFG010000052.1, forward strand.
GACCTGCCGACTGAAGTTTGACAATGCAGTCAATTTTCAGGGCTTTCCAGACATTCCAGGTGATGACTGGTTGCTTGCAATACCGACACAAGGCGGTGCCAATCAGGGCGGCAGCCTGAGAAGAGGCGGGTAGCAGATGTCTCGGGTTGTTGTTGCTGCACGGGGCTGGATTGGCACGCCTTATATCCATCAGGCCGCCCGAAGGGGGGCGGGTTGTGATTGTCTTGGTTTGCTGAGGGGGGTCTGGGCGGAGGTGTCGGGCGAACCTTTGGCGCCCATACCACCCTACACAGCCGATTGGTCGGAGCCGCAAGGGGTCGAGCGTCTATGGGTCGAGATCGCGGCGCGGTTGCCTCGTAAGGCACGGGCGGACGCTGCACCTGGAGATGTTTTGCTGTTCCGCATGCAATCCGGCGCCGTCGCAAAACACGTGGGCCTGCAAGCCGAAATCGGCGAGCCGGCCACATTTATTCATTCATATCAAGGGCATGGCGTGATCGAGAACGCCTTGTCGGCCCCTTGGGAGCGGCGGTTGGTCGCCCGTTTCGCTATTCCCGAACACGTTCAATACGAGGTCTGAAGACATGGCAACAATCGTACTATCTGCAGCAGGCATGGCGATTGGCGGATCTCTTGGCGGGTCTGTCATGGGGCTTGGCATGGCCACCATTGGACGCGCGGCGGGTGCCGTGTTGGGACAGGCGCTCGACCAGCGGATTATGGGAGGTGGTGCGGAAGCCGTTGAGACAGGCCGTGTGGACCGGTTCCGCCTGACAGGTGCCAGCGAGGGCGCTGCCATCAGTCGTCTGCACGGACGTATCCGTGTCGCGGGGCAGGTGATCTGGGCCACCCAATTCAATGAGACCAGTACCACCACGGGCGGTGGTGGCGGCAAAGGTTCGCGGCCAAGCCAGCCTGCGGTGACGACGTATAGCTACTCGGTCTCGATCGCGATCGCGCTGTGTGAAGGGGAGATTTCCCGCGTCGGTCGCGTTTGGGCCGACGGTGTTGAAGTCGCGCCGGATGATTTGAACATGCGCGTCTATTCAGGGTCTACGGACCAGTTGCCGGACCCGAAGATCGAAGCGGTTGAAGGTGTCGGTTTGGCCCCTGCCTATCGCGGGACCGCCTATGTCGTGCTGGAGGACCTGCCGCTCGGCCAGTTCGGCAACCGCGTGCCGCAGTTCTCGTTCGAGGTCATGCGCGGTGGGCCGGACGGGGTCGAGGTCCACGATGACATGAGTAACCTTGTGACCGGTGTGGCGCTTGTCCCTGGTACGGGGGAGTATTCTCTGGCGACGACCCCAGTCACGATTTCCAAGGGTTTCGGGCGGCGCGAGTCTGCCAACGTCAACACGCCCGCAGGAAAGACGGACTACCTCGTTTCCGTGGAGGCCTTGGAGGAAGAACTGCCGAAGTGTGGGTCTGTTACCATGGTCGTCTCGTGGTTCGGCAATGACCTGCGCTGCGGCAGCTGCGAGGTGAAGCCGAAGGTCGAACAAACGAATGCGGACGGGGCGGAGATGCCGTGGTCTGTTGCAGGCGTGCCGCGCGTTTTGGCCGAACAGGTGCCGTTCGAGGAGGACAGACCTGTCTACGGCGGGACACCCGCAGACGGTGCAGTGATCGAGGCGCTGCGGGATTTGTCACAGCGTGGGCAAAATGCTGTCTTCTATCCGTTCATCTTGATGGAGCAACTTGCAGGCAATGGGTTGACCGATCCATGGACCGGCGGGCCGGATCAGCCGCCCTTGCCGTGGCGCGGCCGGATCACCACGTCTTTGGCGCCCACGATCGAGGGTACACCGGACGGTACCGCACAGGCGGACGCGGAAGTGGCAGCGTTCTTTGGGACCGCTCAGGTCAGCGATTTTCAGATCACGGGCGAGCAGGTCATCTACACCGGACCTGCAGAATGGTCCTATCGTCGTTTCATCCTGCATTATGCCCATTTGTGCAAAGTGGCGGGGCAGGTGGACGGCTTCTGCATCGGGTCCGAGATGCGGTCCTTGACCCAGATCCGTGGGGCAAACGGTTTCCCTGCGGTAGAGGCCATGGTCGCGTTGACTGCGGATGTAAGGGCGGTACTTGGGCCGGACGTCAAGATTGGCTATGCGGCAGATTGGTCCGAATATCACGGCTATCAGCCTGCCGGCACGGTGGATAAGATTTTCCATCTCGATCCGCTTTGGGCGGATGAGAACATCGATTTCATCGGCATCGACAACTATATGCCGCTGTCGGACTGGCGGGATGGCGAGGACCATTTGGATGCGGTCGCAGGAAGCATCTACAACCTTGATTACCTTGGCGGGAACATCGAGGGCGGGGAGGGCTATGACTGGTTCTATCACTCCCCTGAAGCAATGGAGGCGCAGATACGCACGCCCATCACGGACGGCGAAGGGGAGCCGTGGATCTGGCGCTACAAGGATTTGCGGAACTGGTGGCTGAATGCGCACCATGACCGCGTCGACGGTCAACGTGCCGCTCTCCCGACGGCATGGGAACCCGGGTCAAAGCCGATCTGGTTCACCGAAGTGGGATGTGCGGCCGTGGACAAGGCCACTAATGAGCCCAATCGGTTCGTCGATCTGAAGTCGTCAGAAAGCGGGCTTCCGCGCGCGTCCAACGGGATCAGGGACGACTACATCCAGATGCAGTACCTGCGCGCGATCTATCGTCACTACAACGACGCCGATTTGAACCCCGTGTCCGAGGTGACGGGCGTGCAGATGGTAGACCCCGACCGGATTCATGTCTGGGCGTGGGACGCGCGTCCTTTCCCTGCGTTTCCGGGCAATTCAGCGCTGTGGTCGGACAGCGTCAACTATTCACGGGGCCACTGGATCAATGGACGCGCCGCGTCGCGGTCGCTGGCGTCTGTGGTGGCGGAAATCTGCGAGGGTGCCGGTGTGACGCAATACGACGTGAGTGCGCTTTACGGTGTGGTTCGTGGGTACGGGCTTGATGATGTGTCCACAGCGCGCGCCGCACTGCAGCCCTTGATGCTCGCATATGGCTTTGATGCGATTGAGCGCGACGGGGTGCTGGTGTTCCGCACCCGTGGTGCGCGGCGCGACGCGAGCATCGCTCCTGAAATGCTGGTCTATGAAGACGGGGCCGAAGGCGCGATCGAGTTGACCCGCACCCAAGAGGCCGAGATTGCGGGCCGCGTGCGGCTTGGGTTTGTCGAGGCGGATGCGGACTACGAAGTGCGCACGACCGAGGCCGTCTTTCCCGATGATCGCGGCGTGACAACAGCCTCTTCTGAGTTGCCTTTGGTTCTGACCAGTGCCGAAGGGCAACGAATTGCGGAACGTTGGTTGTCCGAGGCCCGTGTGGCACGGGACGCGGCAAGGTTTACGCTGCCGCCCTCAATGATGCATCTGGGTGCCGGCGATGTTGTTGAGATGGCGGACGGGCAGGGTGACGGGCTTTTCCGGATCGACCAATGCGAACAGACCGACCGTCAGGCACTGGAAGCGGTCCGGATCGAACCGGCGGTCTATGAGCCTCAGGACGTCACGGAGAAGACGTTCAACTTGCGCAGCTTCATAGCCCCCGTGCCTGTGGAACTGATGTTGATGGACCTGCCTCTGCTCACCGGAGACGAGGACCCTGTTGCGCCATATGTGGCAACCTCGGGCGTGCCGTGGCCAGGAAGTGTTGCGCTTTATTCTGCGGCGCAGGATGCAGATTACACATTGAACCGCCTGATCACTGCACCTTCGGTGATTGGTGTGACGCAAACAGAATTGCCGGCAGGATGCGCGGGATTGTTTGATAACGGTCCGGCGGTGCGGATCGAATTGATCCGTGGGACGCTGTCGTCAGTAAGCGATGCGCAGATCCTTGGCGGTGCGAATACGGCTGTGATCGGCGACGGATCGGTGGGCAATTGGGAGGTCTTTCAATTCGGCCAGGCCGATCTGGTTGGCGAGAATACCTACGACCTTGCTCGCAGATTGCGCGGACAGGCGGGGACCGACTTTTTGTCGAACGCTTGGCCTGCGGGGTCGATCTTTGTCTTGCTGGACGGAACGCCGGAACAAATCCGGCTTGCTTCGGCCGCGCGCGGTGTGGCGCAACACTATCGTTACGGGCCCGGTACGCGGCCCCTTTCTGATACGAGTTATCGGTATCGAGAGGAGGTCGTGACGGGTGCAGGACTGCGGCCCTATCCCGTGGCCCATCTGCGTCAGACGCCGAACGAAGGCGCGCGGGACATCAGCTGGATCCGGCGCACCCGTTTGGGCGGCGACAACTGGGACGCTGAAGATGTGCCGCTGTCGGAAGCGCAGGAGCGTTATGCGTTGCAGGTGTTCCGCGATGGGGTCCTGCTGCGCAGCTTGTCTTTGACCAGCCCTGCGTGGAGCTACACCGCTGCAATGCAGGCGGCTGACGGGGCCGGTGAAATCCGTGTCGATGTGGCGCAGGTGTCTGACACCTTTGGGGAAGGCCCCTCGCGCAGCATCAGCTGGGTCGCCTGATGCGACAGATTGGTCTGTCGGACCTTGATCTGGCAGCGCGTGCTGTGATGCGGGCCCCTTATCAAAGGGCTTGGTTTGCGGCCGATCTGATTGAGGCCGCGCACTCCGCCGACAAGGTGTGCAAGCGGACGGGGCGAGCGCATCCCAGCGGCGGAACCGGATCGCTTTATGCTCAGGCAGCATTGCACCCCTTGGCCCCACGCGAGGTTTGCGGGGCTGACTATCTGGCGGCTCTGTCCGTTCTGCTTGAAGCGCTTGTAGCGTGGCGGGCACGGATGGATCACGCTTCGTGATCTTGCACCTCACGGGTTTATTCTTGGAAAAACCGGCTTATCTGGGGTAGGACAACACCGAAAGCGAGGTGCATCATGGCCCAGATCAAAGCAAAACTGACCGAAGTCGATCCAGTTTGGCAGCAGATTTGTGACGAAGCGGAGGCCGCTATCAAGGATGAGCCCCTGATTGGCGGGTTTGTTCATACCTCTGTCTTGCACCACGGGTCTTTGGAAGATGCATTGGCCTACCGTATTTCGATGAAGCTTTCTTCGTCCGAGATGTCGGACCAGATGTTGCGCGAGATCGCCGATGAGGCGTTTGCCTCGGATCCAGAAATGGCGGCCGCGGCCCGTGCAGATATTGTCGCGATTTACGACCGCGATCCGGCTTGCCACCGGTTCCTGCAGCCCCTGTTGTTTTTCAAAGGGTTTCAGGCGGTTCAGGCGCATCGTTTGGGGGCATGGTTGTTCCGGCAGGGCCGCAAGGATTTGGCTTACTACGTGCAGATGCGCGTTTCCGAGATTTTTGGCGTGGATATTCACCCAGGAGCAACCATTGGCAAGGGCCTGATGATTGACCATGCCCATTCCATCGTGATTGGGGAAACGGCAGTGGTCGGGGACAATGTTTCTATGCTGCATTCGGTGACACTTGGCGGGACGGGCAAGGAAGAAGAGGATCGTCACCCGAAGATTGGCGACGGTGTCCTGATTGGCGCCGGGGCAAAGGTTTTGGGAAATATTACCATCGGCCATTGCAGCCGCATCGCTGCAGGTTCTGTGGTTCTTGAAGCGGTTGAGCCGATGAAGACGGTGGCGGGTGTGCCTGCCAAAGTGGTGGGGGAGGCAGGATGTTCCCAGCCGTCGCGCACCATGGATCATCTGCTGCGCACCCACGGGTAAGTCTATTTCGAATGGGCTTCGCCCATCCGATCCGCGCGCGCCTTTGGCGCGCGCTTTTTGTTTGAGTATTTGTGAACCAAAGAGGGGTAGGTGTGTGCCCAAGTATGAAAGGCCGCGCGGTGGTGTCACCGGCGGCCCTTTGGATTTGCTTTGTGGCTGGTTTAGGCGAGCATCGCCATCGGATCTTCGAGGTTGGCCTTGATCGCATTGAGAAGGTTCGCACCCAGTGCACCGTCGATCACACGGTGATCAACGCTGAGGGTTGTGGACATGACCGTGGCCACCTTGACCTCACCATCGTCGCCCACAACAGGCTTCTTGGTGCCTGCGCCAACGGCCAGAATGGCAGCGTGGGGCGGGTTGATGATGGCGTCGAAGTTGTCGATGCCGAACATGCCGAGGTTCG
>JAHDFG010000053.1 GCA_020628265.1 Pseudooctadecabacter sp.
TCCGCGCCCATGCGCTGGCCTATGCCAATGAGATGGGGTGCACGATGGAAGAGGCTTCGTTGCGGGTCTTTTCCAATGCGGAAGGTGCCTATGGGTCCAACGTGAATTCTCTGGTCGACAGTTCCGCCTATGACGGGGAAGACGAGCTGGCGGACGCCTATGAGGCGCGGAAGTCGTTTGCCTACGGCTTGGACGGCAAGGCGACCAAGAAGCCGAATTTGTTGCAGGCTGCGTTGAAGGATGTGGATGTGGCCTATCAGAACCTTGAAAGCGTCGAGTTGGGGGTCACCACGGTCGACCATTATTTCGACACACTCGGCGGCATCGCCCGCGCGGTAAAGCGCGCCAAGGGGGAAGAGGCGGCCGTTTATATCGGGGATCAGACGCGCGGTGCTGCGAAGGTTCGGACTCTGAAGGATCAGGTCGCGTTGGAGACCCGCAGCCGTGCGTTGAACCCGCGGTTCTTTGAGGCGCTGTTGGAGCATGGCCATGAGGGTGTGCGCCAGATCGAGGCGCATATCACCAACACCATGGGCTGGTCCGCCACGACCGGTCAGGTGGAGCCTTGGGTCTATCAGAAGCTGAGCGAGACTTTCGTTTTGGACGAAGAGATGCGGGAGCGGCTGGCAGCGTTGAACCCGCAAGCCAGCGTTCGGATGGCATCGCGGCTGCTGGAGGCGTCAGACCGCGATTACTGGCAACCGGATGATGAAACACTGGCAGGTCTTCAGGATGCGGCGGATGCGTTGGAAGATCGGCTTGAAGGGATTGCAGCGGAATGAGCGTGATCTGCAGCATATCACAATGCGCACCAATGGTGCGGGTCCTGCGGACGGTGGGGGAAGGGGGGCCAGCCCCCCTCGGCCTGCGGCCTCACCCCCCGGAGTTTTCGGGTCAGAAGAAACAAAGGACCGTGTGTGTCCTTGAAAGGAGAGGCCTATGAGCCCGAGAGATGAAATTCCGGTCCTGCGTGGCGAGGACGGTGAGGGTTCGGTGCAGGTGCATCAGGACGATACGATGAAGATTGAGGGCGCGAAGGTCTTTTCCGTTTATGGGAAGGGCGGGATCGGGAAATCGACGACCTCGTCGAACCTGTCGGCGGCGTTCTCGAAGCTGGGGAAGCGGGTGCTGCAGATCGGGTGCGACCCCAAGCACGACAGTACGTTCACACTGACAGGCCAGTTGCAGCCGACGGTCATCGATATTCTTAAGGAGGTGGATTTTCACCCCGAGGAATTGCGGCCCGAGGATTTCGTGACCGAAGGCTATGGCGGCGTGAAGTGTGTGGAGGCCGGTGGGCCGCCTGCAGGCACGGGCTGTGGTGGTTATGTGGTCGGTCAGACGGTGAAGCTGTTGAAGCAGCACCATCTGTTGGAAGACACGGATGTGGTGATTTTCGATGTGCTGGGCGATGTCGTTTGCGGTGGGTTTGCCGCCCCGTTGCAGCATGCGGATCGGGCGCTGATCGTGACGGCCAATGATTTCGACAGCATCTACGCTATGAACCGGATCATCGCCGCCGTGCAGGCCAAATCCAAGAACTACAAAGTGCGGCTGGCGGGCTGTGTGGCGAACCGCAGCAAGGATACCGATGAGGTGGATCGATATTGCCGGACGGTCGGATTCAACCGGATCGCGCATATGCCGGATGTGGATGCGATCCGCAGGTCCCGCCTGAAGAAGAAGACCCTCTTCGAGATGGATTTGGACGACGATATCGCTGCTTGCCAGAAGGAGTACATCCGGCTGGCAGAGGCGCTTTATGCCGGAACAGAGCCTTTGGCACCGGCCCCTTTGGAAGACCGCGACATCTTTGAACTGCTGGGGTTTGATTGATTGACCTATGACGTAACCCGTGACCGGGTCGAAGACTATTTCGACCGGACCGCCACCAAAACGTGGGAGCGGTTGACGTCCGACGCGCCGGTGTCGGGCATCCGCGCGACTGTGCGTGCGGGGCGGGATCGGATGCGCGCGGTTATGTTGGGACAACTGCCTAAGGACCTGTCGGGTCAGCGGGTGCTGGATGCTGGATGCGGTACGGGTGCCATGGCAGTTGAGCTGGCCGAGCGCGGGGCCGAGGTGGTCGCCGTCGATATCGCGCCGGAGCTGATCAAGATCGCAGAGACGCGGTGCCCGCGTCATTTGCGCAGCCGGATAGCGTTTCAAGCAGGCGACATGTTGGATTCTGAATTGGGGCGGTTTGATCATGCGGTCGCGATGGACTCGATGATCTATTACGACCGTCCGACCTTAGTGCAGTTGTTGAAAGCCAATGAGAGCCGGATTGGTGGCAAGTTCGTCTTTACGTTGGCGCCGCGCACGCCGTTGCTGATGGCGATGTTCCGTGTTGGAAAGCTGTTCCCGCAGTCGGACCGCTCGCCCGTTATGATCCCGCAACGTGCCTTGGATTTGGCGTCAGATTTGCGGATCGCGGGGGCGAATGGGCGGTTGGCACAGGTCGAGCGGGTGACCTCCGGTTTTTATATTTCCGAGTGTTTGCGGTTTGGGGGGCAGCCATGATCCTCCGCAAGCAATATTTCAAGAATGCGACGTTGAAGATGTTGCCGTTTGCCGATGCGGCGTCTGAGGGTTTGCCGTTGGGCCAGCTGCTGCGTCTGGCGTTGTTCCAGGTGTCGGTGGGTATGGCCGGTGTCATGCTGCTGGGCACGCTGAACCGAGTGATGATCGTTGAGCTGAGCGTGCCTGCGTTGATCGTTGCGGTGATGATTGCGGTGCCGGTTCTTGTGGCGCCGTTCCGCGCGCTGCTTGGGTTCAAGTCGGACACCTATCGCAGTGCGATTGGGTGGAAGCGTATTCCTTACCTGTGGTTCGGGACGTTGTGGCAGTTTGGCGGGCTGGCGATCATGCCGATGGCGTTGCTGGTGCTGTCGGGCAATACGGCGGTGGATGTGCCCGATGCCTTCCGGCAGGGGGCCGCTGGCCTTGCGTTCCTGCTGACGGGCGTGGGGATGCATATGACGCAGACGGCGGGTCTGGCACTGGCCGCGGACCGTGCGGATGATGAGACGCGGCCGCGGGTTGTGGCGCTGTTGTATGTGATGTTCCTGCTGGGGATGCTGGCGTCGGCTGTCATCATTGGCACGTTGCTGCGCGACTTTAGTGAGCTGAAGTTGGTGCAGGTGGTGCAAGGGGCTGCCGTCGCCACAGCGGTTCTGAACCTGATCGCCCTGTGGAAGCAGGAGAAGGTCAAGCCCATGACCAAAGAGGAACGCGCGGCACCCAAGCCTACGTTCCGCGATGCATGGGATGATCTGATGTCCGGTGGATCGGCTGGGAGATTGTTGGCGGTCGTGTTCTTTGGGACGATGGCGTTCAACATGCAGGACGTGCTGCTTGAGCCTTATGGCGGTGAAATCCTTGGGCTGTCCGTATCAGCGACGACTTTGCTGACGGCCGCTTGGGCCATTGGGGCGTTGGCTGGCTTTGGTGCTGCTGCGCGGTGGCTTGGACGGCAGGTTGATGCCTACCGGATTGCCGCAAGGGGCATCCTGTTTGGACTGTTCGCCTTTTCTTGCGTGATTTTTTCCGCGCCGCTGAACAGTGGTGCGATGTTCTTTGCCGGTGCCTTTGGCATTGGCTTGGGGGGTGGGCTGTTCGCAGTTGCCACCCTGACGGCTGCGATGACGATGCCCGCCACGGGTATTGCGGGTCGTGGTCTGGCGCTTGGCGCGTGGGGGGCCGCTTCGGCCACTGCCGCCGGGCTGTCTACGGTGATCGGGGGTGGCCTGCGGGACATCATCGGTGGCCTTGCTACCCAGGGAACCTTCGGGGAGGCGCTCGCCACGCCGACCACAGGCTATTCGGTCGTGTACCACACGGAGATTGGCCTGCTCTTTCTCACCTTAATCGTTCTGGGGCCGCTCGTGCGGGTCAGGGCGGTGACCGAAGACCAAAAGGCCAAGTTCGGCCTTGCGGACTTCCCAACCTGAATACGGAGGACATACCCATGGTTGGCGTAGAATTTTTTGGAAACTTCGATCTGGCGAGTGCAGCGATCTGGCTGTTCTACATCTTTTTCGCTGGGCTGATTTTCTATCTCCAGACGGAGAACATGCGCGAAGGCTATCCGCTTGAGGATGATGACGGCAATGAGGCCCCGAACCAAGGCCCGTTCCCGGTGCCAAACTCAAAGACGTTTGATCTGCCCCATGGGCGCGGGTCTGTGACGGTTCCGAGCCCCGAGAACGAAGCGGCGCACCGCCGCAATGATCTGGCTTTGGCACGGACGTCCAAGGCCGCTGGTTCGCCTTACGTGCCGACCGGCGATCCAATGGCTGATGGCGTTGGCCCCGCATCCTGGGCACCGCGTCGGGATGAGCCTGAACTGGATGGCCACGGTCATATCAAGATCCGCCCCATGGCGACCTTGCCCGACTTTGCCCATTCCGCCGGACGTGATCCGCGCGGCAAGGCCGTTGTGTCGGGTGATGGTGAGGTTGTGGGCCGTGTCACGGACATGTGGGTCGACGTGCCGGAATCCCTCGTCCGTTACCTTGAGATGGACGTGAACCCCGAAGGGCAGGGCAACATGCGTCTGATCCCTATCAACCTGTGCCGCATTCAAAGCGACCGCGTCGTGGTGAAATCCCTCTACGCGCACAACTTTGCCGGCATCCCCGCAACCAAAGCCAAGGACGCGGTCACGCTCCTCGAAGAGGACAAGATCACGGGCTACTACGCAGGCGGCACTTTGTACGCCTCCGAAAAGCGGCTTGAACCCCAGATCTAAGGGGTCTGACTGACGACGAAAGGACGACGAAGATGTCCCATGATGATTTCAAATTTGAACCCGTGCGCGGGTTGCCGGAGGCCCTGCCCGAGGATGAGCACATCCTATGGCAGGGGTCGCCGTCGCCTGTGCGGCTGGCGAAAGACGCTTTGGCGCTCAATTGGATCATCGGGTATTTCGTCCTTTTGACGATCTGGCGCGTGGGTGTGTCCTCGACCCTCGTGCCGTTTGATCAAGCATTGGCGCATGGCGTCCCGTTCGTTGTGATCGGGGCGCTGTGTGCCTTGCTGATCCTTGGCCTTGCCACGATGCAGGCGAAATCCGCGGTCTATACGTTGACCAACAAGCGGGTTGCGATGCGCATTGGGGCGGCGCTGACGATGACGCTGAACCTGCCCTATACGCAGATTGGCAACGCTGGGCTGGATCTGAAGCGGTCCGGCCACGGGACATTGGCGTTTGAGCTGATCGGGGACACGCGGTTTTCCTACATGATGACATGGCCCCATGTGCGGCCCTGGTACATGAGCAAGACGCAACCGGCCTTCCGGTCGATCCCCAATGCCGAGGCTGTGGCGCAGATCTTTGCCGATGCGGCAGAGGCGCGTGTGTCCACCCCACAGGTTGAACGACAGACGGCCGCCGCCGTCGCAGCGGAGTAATCGATATGGCCGGTCTTTCCACACAGATGAAGCATCGCGACAAGGACATGGTCCCGCGCGTCTTGGTCATTGCGATGTTCAGCTTGATGGCCGCATCGCTGGCGATTGTGGCCTATGCCCAGTGGTTCGATGTGCCTCAGCGGGGCGTGGTCGAGCTGGCACCGGTTGAACGGCAGATGGCGCTGCGGTTTGAAACTTCGCGCGAGGGCGTGTCGACCGTGTTCGATGAGGGCGGCACACAGATTGCCCATTCGGCGGATGACAAGATGGGGTTCATCGGTGTGATCGGCATCGCGCTGGCGCGCGAGCGGCTGGTTCGGGACGTGCCGAACACAAGCCCCGTGACCCTGATGGAACGCACCAATGGCACCTATGCGATCGAAGATCCCGCGACCGGCTGGTCGGTGGAGTTGATCGGATATGGCGCTGACAACGTGGCGGCCTTTGCCGGGCTGCTGGACTGAAACCAATCAAAGGAGGGAACCCCTATGGGCCTTTTGACACGAACGAGAGAAGAGGTGCCCTGCGTGGTCACCATTTCGCACCGGTTTGAGGAGCTATCGGCGCACGTGAAATTCACGGACGGGTCGGTTGTTGGGCCGGGGGACACCGTAAAGGTCCACGGAGCCGAGATCATGGCACCCTACGGTGAGGTGGTTGAAGAGGAACGCATGGCGACGATCACACGGGCCAGCGGTATCGAACGCCTTTGGACCCGCGCAACCGGCGATCTGGAATTCATGGAGCTGTGCGAATTCAGCTTCTCCGAGGAGGTGACGGTATGAACATGCAAAACGCACCCAAGCATTCGGCTGATGCAACGACCGTCGAAGAGGGCCTCGCTATTCAGGAAGAACAGGCGAAGTTCGATGATGACTTCGCCACGGAAACGGCAATGTCAAATACGCTGCTGACGCCGCGGTTCTATACCACCGATTTTGATGAGTTGGACGCAGTCGACGTGACCCCTGTTCGCGCTGACTGGGACAAGCTGATCGCGCAGATGGAAAGCGACCCGAACAAGGGGCATTTCAAGAAGAACGCCGATTGGGATGAGGTCGATTGGGACGGGATGGAGCCGCAGCTGAAGGCGGAGTTCATCGACTTTTTGATCTCAAGCTGCACCGCCGAATTCTCTGGCTGTGTTCTCTACAAGGAAATGAAACGTCGTGGGTCGAACAAGGACATCACCCAGCTGTTCCAACTGATGGCACGGGATGAGGCGCGGCACGCCGGTTTCATCAACGATGCCCTGCGTGAGGCCGGGCTGCGGGTGAACCTTGGGTTCCTGACGCAGTCGAAGAAGTACACCTACTTCCGGCCAAAGTTCATCTACTACGCGACGTATCTCAGCGAAAAGATCGGCTATGCCCGTTACATCACGATCTTCCGTCACCTAGAGGCGAACCCCGAACACCGGTTCCACCCGATCTTCAAATGGTTCGAAGAATGGTGCAACGACGAGTTCAGCCATGGCGAGGCCTTCGCCCTGTTGATGAAGACGGACCCGAAACTGACGGAGAGTTTCACCAATAAGCTGTGGATCAAGTTCTTCCTGACGGCGGTCTATTCCACCATGTATGTGCGCGACCACCAACGGCCCGCGTTCCATAAGGCATTGGGTGTGGACCCTGACTGGTATGCGCATGAGGTGTTCACGAAGACGTCCGTTCTAAGCGGTCAGATCTTCCCGCTGATGCTGGATATCGAACACCCTCGTTGGCAGCGCAACCTTGTGCGGATGCAGCGGGCCAATGTGTTGATTGCAGACGGCAAGAAAGCGGGCGGGGTCGGGGGCTTCGTCAAGCGCATCACGGGCTCAGCCCGCGCTGCCGCTGCTTTCCTCAGCCTCTACACGATCCCTGCGATCAAACACGATGTTCCTGAAACAACACGTCTGGAGCCTGCGTACTGATGTCTGTCTGGGTCGCCTGCCTGATCGCGCTTTTTACCTGGTGGTTTGCCACCGGCGCGATCCTGTATGTGATCCGGCGGGCGGACCGGACAGGCGGCAATGCCTATAACGTGGCGGTGTTCCTGTCGGTGCCTGTTCTGGCGCTGGGCGTAGCAGGTGTGATCCTGTCCACGCCGGACGTGGGCTATGCAGGTCTTTATAAGGGCTTTTTTGGTGCACTGGGCATCTGGGCGTGGATTGAGCTGTCGTTCCTGTCTGGCGTGATCACCGGACCGGAACGCGAAGCCTGTCCTGAGGGCGTAAAGGGTGCACCGCGGTTCTGGCGGGCGTGGGATGCCCTGGCGCACCACGAAATCCTTCTGTTGGCTGGGATGGCTTTCATTGTTTTGGCGACCAGCGGGGCAGCGAACCAGATCGCGCTGTGGACCTACGCGATCCTGTTCTTTGCCCGTATCAGCGCCAAACTGAACCTGTTCTTCGGTGTGCCGCGCATCAATTTTGAATTCCTGCCTGTGCCCTTGCAGCATCTGCGCAGCCACCTGCGTCAGGGGCCCATCACGGCCTTCTTTCCGCTGTCTGTCACGGTCCTGACCTTTGCCGTGGCCTGTTTCGCCCATCTGCTGGCGACGGCCACCGATCCGGTCACAACGACGGGCTTCGCCCTTTTGACATCTCTTTCCGCGCTCGCGCTGCTCGAACACTGGTTCATGGTGATCCCGCTGCCCGACGCCAAACTCTGGCGGTGGATGCTCCCCGCCCAAAAACGACTAACTGCCAAGGAAGACGCTCATGGACTTTGATGCCCTATTCAATGAACAGCTGGACCGCCTGAAGACCGATGGCAACTATCGCTACTTTGCGGAGTTGGAGCGCAAGTGCGGCAAATTCCCGAAGGCTGCCAACCACGCCGAAGATGGCGTCCGGGATGTCACCGTGTGGTGTTCCAATGACTACCTTGGCATGGGCCAGCACCCCAAAGTCATCGACGCCATGAAGGAAGCGGTTGAACGCACCGGAACAGGCGCGGGCGGCACACGCAATATTTCCGGCACTAACCATGACCACCTTTTGCTAGAGGCAGAACTGGCAGATCTGCATGGCAAGGAAGCGGCGTTGATCTTTACCTCAGGCTATGTGTCCAATTGGGCGTCTTTGTCGACCTTGGGCAGTCGGTTGGAAAACTGCGTGATCCTGTCGGACGCAGGCAACCATGCATCCATGATCGAGGGCATCCGCCATTCCAAGGCGCAGAAGGTCATCTGGAAGCACAACGACGTGGCTGACCTTGAGGAAAAACTAAAGGCGATCCCATCCGACTATCCCAAGATCGTTGCGTTTGAATCGGTCTATTCGATGGATGGCGACATTGCGCCAATCGAAGCCATTCTGGACGTGGCCGAAAAGTACGGCGCGATGACCTACATCGACGAAGTGCACGCGGTTGGCATGTACGGCGCGCGCGGCGGCGGCGTGTCCGAGGAACTGGGCCTCGCCCACCGGATCACGCTGATCGAGGGGACCCTTGGCAAGGCCTTTGGCTGTGTCGGCGGTTACATCACCGGTTCCGCAGCTTTGTGCGATTTTATTCGCAGCTTTGCCAGCGGGTTCATCTTTACGACGGCCCTGCCCCCCGCCGTTGCCGCTGCAGCCAGAACGTCCATCGCGCACCTGAAGGAAAGTCAGCTTGAACGGGCCGGCCAACGGCGTCAGGTCGCGAAACTGCGTCAGATGCTGGATGCCCAAGGCATTCCGCATATGGAGAACGACAGCCACATCGTGCCGGTGATGATTGGCGACCCCGTCAAGACCAAGATGTTGGCGGACTATCTGATGGACGAATGGAACATCTACGTTCAGCCGATCAACTACCCGACGGTGCCCAAGGGGACCGAGCGGTTGCGGTTTACCCCGTCACCGCTGCACACGGATCAGGATATCGCCCATCTGGTCGCCGCGCTTACTGTCCTTTGGAAACAATGCGCTATCGCGCACCAAGTGGCTTGATATCGCATAACAGAGGGCCTGCGCATATTTCTTCTGGACGGCGCTTGACGCTGGACTAGTTTTCAATCCGATGCGGCATCCTGCCGCGCTCGAACTTGACGTTAGGGAGACATCAATGACCAAGTTTATTTACGCTGCCGCTGCTGCGCTTCTGGCCGCACCGGTCTATGCAGATGGCCACGCCGCAACCGGCGACGCCGCCGCCGGCGAAGAGCAGTTCAACCGTCAGTGCGTGGCGTGCCACATCGTAGCCGATGCTGACGGGAACGTGCTTGCCGGTCGCAATGCGCGCACCGGCCCGAACCTGTTCGGCCTTGCTGGTCGTCAGCTGGGTGCAGTCGAAGATTTCCGCTACGGCGATTCGATCCTTGAGCTTGGCGAAATGGGCACCGTTTGGACGGAAGCCGATTTCGTGGGCTACGTACAGGACCCAACCGGCTGGCTGCGTGAAACGCTCGACAACAACCGTGCGCGGGGCAAGATGGCCTACCGTGTCCGCGACGAGGGCGAAGCGATCGACATCTACGCCTACCTTGCGACCTTCGGTGCCGAAGAAGGCGAAGGCGACAGCTAAGCGTCCTTGAACAGTTCAAAGGGGGGCCGTGCAATTGCGCGGCCCTTTTTCGTTTCAAAACATGTGTGTCCTGTCACATTCGTGTCAGGGCGATTGCGCGATTGGACATGATCCGTCACACATCGCCCAGACTTTAGGGAGGTCCGATGCTGGACGCCTCGGCACGAAAACTGATTGATCCGCCTTTGAATGCGATGGGTCAAACCCTTGCGGCGCGGGGTGTAACGGCTGATGGCGTGACGTTGATCGGGCTGGCCTTGGGTTTGGTCGCAGCGGTCTGGATCGCACTGGGCTGGACGGCGTTGGGTTTGGTCTTCCTGCTTGCCTCACGGATCGCGGATGGTCTTGACGGCGCGGTTGCGCGGGCCACGCAGAAGACGGACTTTGGCGGCTACCTCGACATCGCCTGTGACTTCCTGTTTTACGGCGCGATCCCGTTTGCCTTTGTCGTGATGGACCCAGCCGCAAATGCCGTTGCGGGGGCGTGGCTGCTGACAAGCTTTTACTTCAACGGGACAAGCTTTTTAGGCTACGCGATCCTCGCCGAGAAACGCGGGATGGATACGCGGGCCCAAGGTGTCAAATCCCTCTACTACTCAAACGGGCTTCTGGAAGGGACCGAGACGATCATCTTTTTCGTCCTGCTTTGCCTGTTTCCTGCGTCGTTCGCGATGCTTGCCTGGATTTTCGGGGCGCTGTGCTTTGCCACTGCGTCCCTCCGCCTGATCGCCGCACGGCGCGTTTTTACCACACTGAAGGAAGACCTATGAAGTATCTTGC